>PKXE01000176.1:0-6180 GCA_003132265.1 Candidatus Dormiibacterota bacterium
GGGATCTCCATTGGGCTGGGTGGGCTCCTCGGCGAGAAGGCCGGCAGCACCGCGCTGCCCCTGCAGGGAGCGGCGTTGCTGGTGGTCTTGGTCGCGCCCCTCCTGGCGGTCGTGGTCATGGCCGCCCGTCGGCGCAACCTGGCCATCTCCTGGGCGGAAGATCCGCCCTGGCTCGCCTGGGCGGATGGGACCCGGCTGGCGATCTCCGCTGACGCTTTCGGGTTCGGAGTCCCAGCGCGGGCGGTCGAGGTCGCCCAGGCCCGGGGCCTCAGCGCCGCGGGCGATGGTGCGGCCACCGCGTTGGCCGATCTGGTGCGCCTGGAGCCCCGGGCGGCGAGCAGATGGTTCCGCTGGAACGTGGCGAGCAGCCTGGTGACGATCGCCGGGCTGGCGCTGATCGTCGCCTTGGTGATCTGGGCGGCGACGGGAAGCCACCCCGGAGCGGGGCTGCCTTAGATGCCTTCCGATCTGAGCCTCACCGTCATCGTCTTCGCCCCCTTGGTGGGCGCGATGATCGTCCTGGCGTTGCCGGTGCGCAACGACCTGCACCGTTTCCGAGTGCGGACCACCACGCTCTTCGCCACTGCCGTCCCCTTCCTCGTTGCGGTCTTCGACCTGCTCGGGGCGGTGGGCAACCCGGGCCAGGGCTCGATCCCCCAGCCGGCCATCGACGCCCCCTGGCTGCGCGGCTTCTTCTTCCAACTCGACTACCACCTGGGGACCGACGGGTTGAGCCTGCTGCTGCTGGTGGCCGCCACCGCGATCTTCCCGGCCCTGGTGCTGGCCAGCTGGCGCCATCGGGAGCGCTACCGAACCTACTTCGCACTCCTGCTGCTGGCGGAGGTGGGGATCACCGGCGCCTTCGCGACCCAGGACCTCGGGATGTTCATCATCTTTTTCTGGTTTCCGGTAGTGCCCCTGGCGCTGCTGCTGGCTCTGGGGGACACCCCGGGGTCGCGCTCTGCGGCCAGAAGGCTGCTGGTGACCCAGTCGCTCTCGGCGGCGGCGCTGATCGCGGGAACGCTGCTGCTCCTGCTGCGCACTGGCAACACCACCCTCAACTTCAGCACCTTGTCCACCGTCAAGGCTGCCAGCGGCACTCCGGGACTGATCGTGGAGACCCTCTTCCTGGCCGCGTTTCTGATGCGGATGGGCGCTTTCCCGTTCCACCGTTGGTTTGTCGATGGTGTGGCCTCGGCCAGCACCCCGGTCGGGATGCTGCTGGCGGTGAGTTCGCTCCCGGTAGGCGGCTACGCGCTGGTGCGGATCGCCTTAGCAATGGAGCCCAACGGGGCATTGCAGTTGACCGTGCCCCTCTTGGCGATCGCCCTGATCACTCTCTTCTGGGGCGGACTAAGTGCCCGGTCGGCCCAGAACCTACGCCGGATCGCGGCCCATTTCCTGGTGGCGGTGGGGGGCCTGGTGATCCTGGGCGTGGCAACTTTTTCCGAAACCTCGTTGAGCGGCGCTCTCTACCTCAGTTTTGCCTATCTTTTCGCGGCCCCTTTGCTGTTGCTGGTGGTCGGCGCGATCTGTGATCGCACCCTGCTCTCGAAGATCCTGCCGCTCGCCGGAGCGGCCGCCAGCGCCCCCCGGCTGCGCCTGTTCTTCATGCTGGCGGCGGCGAGCCTTACCGGAATCCCCTTGCTGGTGGGCTTTCCCGGAATCTTTGAGATTGTCGTCTCGGGGCTGGCGGCACACCGCGTCGTCACCGCCTTCGCGGTCCTCGGGCTGTTGCTGCTGACGGCGGCTTGGTGGCGGCTCGGGCACCGGGTTTTCACTGCCAATCCCGACAACGCCGAGGTGGTGGCGGTGGCCGACTCGACGGGGTCTGAGTTCTACTCCGGTTGGGTCCTGGCGGCAGCCGCCATCTTGTTCGGCATCTTCGCTGGGTACTTCATGCCCTACACCGTCCAAGGCACCGCTTTGGTCTCAGCCCGAGTCGCCGCGGTCGCGCCCGCCGCTCATGCCCAGGCCAAGTGATGAACCTCACCTTCCTCCAGGACTTCGGGCCGATCGGGATCCTCTTGCTGGGGGCGGCGGTGTGCGCGGCCTTGGACCTGCGGTCGTTCGACAGCCATGGCCGGGGACCCCAGCGCACCCGTTGGGTGGTGTTGGCGTCGCTGCTGCTGGCGTTTGTGGCCAGCATCGGCTTCTGGCACTCTTCGTTCGGTCCCACCCCGCCCGACATCGAGCACGGCAGTCTGGTCATCGACCGGTTCGCCCTCTTCTTCTACGCCATCACGCTCGCCGCGGCGGGGGCGGTGGTGCTCTGCGGAGCCGATGCCGAGAGTGAGCTGGACCCTCACCGGGGCGTCTTCCACCTGCTGCTCTTGATGAGCTGCGCTGGGGTTCTGTTCACCGCCTCCGCCACCGACCTGATCTCGATGGGAGCCGGCTTGGCGCTGGCGGTGCTGCCGATGGCGCTGGCCCAGGGTTTGCACAAGAGCGCCGCCGGCTCGGTGAGGACGGCGGCCCGGGCCCTTTCGGTGAGCGGCTTCTCCCTGGTCGTCTTTCTCTTGGGCATCGCGATCCTGGCGGGACTGGCCGGAACCACCACTCTGCGCGCCATCCCCTTGGGATTGCAGCACTTGGGCCCCTTGCTGGTGGTGGGCGCCATCCTCATGATCCTGGGCGTCGCCGCCCAGTTCGGGCTCTTCCCCTTCCTCTGGTGGCGCGCCGGCCTGGGCTCGCGGCTGCCCACGCTCCCGTTCCTGGCCGCCACCCTGCTCGGTTCGCTGGCGGGGACGGCCGCTCTGCTGCGGCTGCTGCCGGGGGCACTTGGGGCCGCCCCCTCGACCTGGACGCTGGCGGTGGCGGTCTTGGCCGGGATCACCTTGGTGCTGGCCCCTTGCCTGGCCTGGCGCCAGCGGCGCCTCAGCCTGACCGTGGTCTACCTCCTGGTCGCCCAGCTGGCCCTGGTGCCAGCCACCCTGCCGGAGGTCTCCCAAGCGGGGACGGCGACCATCCTCTACCTGCTGCTCTGCGTCATCCCGCTGGCCGCCGGGCTGCTGGGACTGCTCGGGTCGATCGCGGCCCAAGGGGAAGGAAGCGCGACCTCCGACCTGCGCGGGCTCTGGGCGCGCTCCCCGGTCCTGGCCGGCGCGCTGGCGCTGTTATTGGCCGGGCTGGCCGGGCTGCCGCCGCTGGCCGGGTTCTTCGCGCGGCTGATGACGGTCGACGCCGCCCTCCACGCCGGCCTCGGCTGGCTGGCCTGGCTGGAGCTGGTGTCGGCCGTGATCAGCGTCTTGGTCGTCTTCCGCTGGCTGCTCACCATCTTCGACGCTCGGGTCGACGGGCCGGCGATCGCTCTGCCCCAGCGCACGACGGTGATCGGCGTCGTCCTCTGCACCGGGGCGGTGCTCAGCTTTGGACTGCTGCTGGGACCGCTCTTCGCGATTGCCACCCGAGGTGCCCTGCCCCCGCTGATCGGGCCCTGAAGCGAACTGTTCCTGGGGGGGTCGACCTCTCTGAGCAGGGTCGGGGGCTGGGCCAGGCACTCGTCGTCGATCTCCGGCGGCGAGTGGTGGGAGCCGCCGAAATGGGCGGTGTGCGGGCACTGCTCATCTAGGCGGCGAATGAGACGGCTCGTAGCTCCTACCTGCGCCTGGCGGCATTCGAGCCCAGTCCGACTCACCCGCTCCATCTCCTTCTTCTCCTGAAGGACTTGCGCCCGGTGCTCGAGGCGGGGGGGAGTTGGACTGACCACGAAACCGGGCCGGCCGTGCCGAGGTGGCGCACCGCNNCCGCTGGCTACGCCTTCTGGCCGTACCTCTCCAGCACCTGGTGGACCCGGGCGCTCATGGCCAAGCCCTGGTCCAGGGGCCGCTGCCACATGTTGCGCCCGAAGATGAAGCCAGTAGCGCCGGCGGCCATGCAGTCGTCGATCCGCCCCAGCAGCTCCTCGTCGGCGAGCTTGCTGCCGCCGGCGAAGATCACCAGGGAGCGGCCGGCGGAGCGGATGATCCGGGAGAGCATCTGCCGGCGCTCTTCGACCAGGGTGTTGTAGGGAGCGGGCGAGGCAGCGTCCGCGTCGGAGTGCTCTCTGGGGATGTTGATCTTGATCACATCGGCGCCCATCTCGGCCGCTACCCGGGCGGCGTAGTCGATCGCGTAGAGACTGTCGTGGCCGCCCTTCTTGTCGATCGCCAAGCCTCTTGGGTAAGCCCAGCAGATGAGGGGCATGCCGTAGCGGTCACACGCCTGGCGGACCTCGTTCATCTGGCGCAGGTCGCGATCCTGGGCGGGGGAGCCGACGTAGCAGGTGTAGCCCACGGCAGCCGCCCCCAGCCGCACCGCGTCCTCCACTGAGGAGGTCAGTGGCGAGAAGGCCTCATCGGAGCTGGGAGCGTTGGTCCGCCCGTTGACCTTGAGCACCAACGGCAGCCGTCCCGCCTGCTTCGTCAGGTAGCGCTTGGCCAGCCCGATCTGGAGGGCGATCCCGGAGAAGTTGCCCGCCAGCGCCAGGCGCACCTCGAAATCAGGGTCCAGGGCTGGTGGATTGACGAAAAAGTCGACCGGGCCGTGCTCCAGACCCTGGTCCACTGGCAGCAGCAGCAGGGTGCCGTTGGCCGGGCCGTGCTCATAGAGCAGGCTGTGGAGGCGGGCCCGCTTTCCCTGGGGCAGGTCGAGGTCGTCGAGGGTGGCTCGGCGGGGCGCGGGGGCGGCGAGGGGGTCGCTAATGCTCATGGCCTGAGGTTACAACGTCGCATCGGCGCTAGGTGGTCCGGAGGCGGCTCGCGATAATCCGGCGGATGGCCCAGTTTGCTAACCGTGCCAGCCACCTCAGCTTCGAAGGCGTTTCCAAGAGCTTCGGCGAGCAGCTGGCGGTGCGAGAGCTCGACCTTCAGGTGGCCCCCGGAGAGCTGTTCGGACTGATCGGGCCCAACGGGGCCGGCAAGACCACCACCCTCAAGATGGCGGCCGGGCTGCTGCGGCCTTCTTTGGGGCGGATCCTCATCTGCGGGCATGACGTCCAGAGGGAGGGCCGCGAGTCCCGGCGCCACCTCGGCTACGTTCCCGACAACGCCCACCTGTACGACCGGCTCACCGGTTCGGAGATGCTCCAGCTGGCGGCGGACCTGCACGGAGTCCCCGCGGAGCGGCGCCGGCGGCGCATTCCAGCGCTGCTGGAAGCCTTCGACCTAGCCCAGGTGCAGGGGCAGCTGATCATGAGCTACTCCCGGGGCATGCGGCAGAAGCTGGCGCTCTGCGCGGCGCTGGTGCACGACCCGGAGGTGCTCTGCCTGGACGAGCCCACTGTGGGACTGGATCCCCGGGGCGCCCGCCAACTGAAGGTCATGCTGCGCACGCTCTGTGACAGCGGCCATGCCGTCCTCCTCAGCACCCACGCGTTGGACATCGCCGCCGCCCTCTGCGACCGGGTCGGGATCTTCAGCGACGGCAGGCTGGCCGCCTGCGGCACGGTCGCGGAGCTGGAGGCGGAGGGACGGCGTGCCGGGCGCATCGACGCCGGGCTGGAGGATGCGTTCATGGCGGTCACCGGCGTCCAGGACGGCGAGTCCGCCAACCTGCTCGCCGCCCTCCGGAGTTGATCCGCCTCACCAGGGCAACCGGCACCGGCCCCCGCCTGCCCTTCGGTACCCGCCAGGTGGCCGCCCTGCTCACCGCCAACCGGAGAGCCCTCTGGAATGCGGCCTGGCATCGAGGTCGGGGCCGCCGGCTCGGAGTCGTGGCTTTGGCCGGCGCGGCGAGCGTGCTCTGGCTGGCGGCGATCCCGATCGTCGGTCTGGTCCTGGGAGGATCGCTGGGCGCCTCGGAGAGCCGCTTGCTGACCACCGTGACTGGAGCCCTGGTACTGCTCTCCGGCTTCACCTTGGTCACCTCGGTCAGCTTTGCCGTGGCCTCCGCCTACTTCGCCCGGGACATCGAGTGGCTGCTCACCGTGCCCATCTCAGCGCGGGGCCTGCTGGCCCACCGGCTGGCGTCTCAGCTCATCCTCGGAAGCGCCGTGGGCGCGGCGTTGCTGGGTCCCGTTGTGATGGCGGCCGGGGTCAAGACCAGCAGCGTCTGGCTGCTGCCCGTGGCCGTCATCGGGCTGGTCGCCCTGCTCGCCGCGCCGGTCGCCGTCGGGCTCCTCCTGGTCGTGGTGGTGGTGCGGCTGGTCCCCGCCAGTCGGGTCCGGGACGCCACCGCTGCCCTGGTCTGCCTGGTGGGCTT
>PKXE01000176.1:6223-14655 GCA_003132265.1 Candidatus Dormiibacterota bacterium
TGGGCGCGGGCTCAGCTGGCGCCCAAGCGGCGGGAGCGCCCGGTGGTCAACTGGCGCCGGCAGCCCCCGGTGCTAGCCCTGCTGCGCAAGGACGGCCGGATCCTGCGCCGGGATCCGGTGCAGCTGAGCCAGCTGATCCTGCCCTTGGCGCTGTTCGCCATCTACCTCTTGGCGCCCCAGTCCAGCGTCGACTCCCAGACCCTGTTCCGGGACTTCCCGCTCTGGTACGGGCCGCTCACGACCTCCACCTTCGCGGCCCTCTTCGTGGCGAGCGGCCTCGGGCTGCGCGCGGTGGGGTCCGAGGGTCGGAACTTCTGGTGCCTGCGCTCCGCCCCGCTCGGGATCCGAGACCTGCTTCTGGGCAAGCTGGCGCTGCCCACCTTGGTGGCGGTGGGGGCAGGCCTCATCCTGATGTGGGCAGCGGAGCTCCGGGCCCGAGTCCCCCTCGGCCAGATGGGGTTCTCGGCGGTCTTGCTGGTGTTCTGCGTGACCGGGCTGGCCGCCCTGGCCACCGGCCTGGGGGCGCTCTGGCCCCGGCTGGACTGGGCGGATCCGAGGCGGGCCACCGGAATCTGGCTGTCGGTGGTCTTCCTCGTGCTCGGATCCGCCTACATCGGGGCCTGCATGGTGGCGCTGACTGTGCCCTTGCTGGTCCCCCAACTGGGGACGCTGGGGTCTGACGTCACCGCCATCGCGGCCTGCGCCGCCTGTGCCGCGATGGCGGGGGCGACGACCTTGCGACTGGGCTATGGCCGTCTGCGGCATCTCGAGGTCTGAGCTGAGCCGGGCTCTAGATACCATCTTCGAGTGGGCAGCTAGGCCTGGGAGGAGAACCGTGCCTGGTGGGATGAGCGCATCCCCATCCGTCTGGAATCTAGGTTGTATGACCGGCCCGGGTTCCGGGCCGGCCACCGCAACCTAGTCGCCTACGAACCGGAAGAGCTGGGTCCGGTCGCGGGACTGGAACTGCTCCATCTGCAGGGCCACGTCGGCCTCGACACTCTCTCCTGGTCCCGGCTGGGGGCCCGACTCACCGGTTACGACTTCTCGCTCCCGGCGCTCGAGGTGGCCCGCGGGCTGGCCTCCGACCTCGGCCGGGCAGCAACGTTCGTCCAGGGCGTGCTCGACCGTGCTCCTGAGGTCCGGGGGCGGCAGTTCGACGTCGTCTAGACCGGTAAGGGGGCTTTGATCTGGCTGCCTGACTGAGGGCGCTGGGCCGAGGTCGGGGCCTGGCTGCTCCGTCCCGGGGGCCGCCTTTACCTGATTGAGTTCCAGCGGATCGTCGACATCAGGGCCGAGCGGTCGACGGCGTCCGAGGAGGGCTACCTAGCGGGGCGCGAGGTCGTATACGCGGTGGGTGGTGACTACGCCGTTTGGGACGCCGTCACTCAGCACAATCGCACCCCCGAATGGGTCCATCCGCTGGGGGAGGTGGTGACCAAGCTGGCCGAGAGCGGTCTTCGGATCGAGTTCCTGAAGGAGCGGTGCGAGACCTATTTCGCGCGCGTCCCGCCGCCCTATCTGGAGGAGGTAGTCGAGGGGCTCTGGGTCCCCCCGCGGGCTGCCCGCGCATCCCGCTGGTTTACTCTCTCAGGGCGCGGAACCCGGCGCGGTAGCTGGGGCGGCCGGAGGGACGAGGGGGCCAATTTCGCAAAGTTGTCACGCGCGTCGCCAGCGAGTCGCTAGGCTCGGTGGATTGGGTCGAGACCCCAGGACGGTGGGGGAGGAGATGGCGTTGACGGGGAGGTGGAGGCGGGCTTGGCTCGTCCTCAGTGTGACTCTGCTGGCCGCGTGCGCCGTTCCCTCGGGACCGCGGCCGCCGGTGACGCCGTCCCCAACTTCCGGGGTCGCGGCGACTCAGACTCCGGCCGCACCGGCAACTGTCTTGGGGGTGGCGACTATGACCGAGGGGCGCTGCCAGTGCTCCACCTTGCACCTGATCTCGGTCGCGGGCAGTGAACTGGGTTCCGTCACCCTCGACGCCGGGGCTCAGCCGCCCCTGGCTGCTGGGCCGCAGGGCATCTACTACGTGCTGGGCTATCAGCTGATGAGGCTGGGAGCCGACGGTTCTACGACCGAGGTGGGGACCGTCGCCCGGGCCCCGGGCGGAGATGGATCCGCGGTCCGCCCCGACCCGGAGCTAGGCTCGCTGGCGGTGGCGCCGGGAGCGGACCAGTGGGCCTACCTTCAGTCCATCTCCAGCGGGGGAAACCAGACCGAGCAGGTCTGGCTCGGCGAGGCCAACCGCGGTCCCCGATTGTTGGTCAGCACCGAGCAGAGCCCGGGCGCGCCGTCGACGGAGTTCCCCGGCGGCTGGACTTATCAGCTGATGGGTTGGGCGGGTGGCTATCTGGTCCTGGCTCAGATGCCCAATGGGTCCGGCTCTTTCGCGAGCTTGGCTCTAGAGGTCTCGCTGGTGAACCCCCAGACCGGCACCGAGACCGTCGTCAGCAACTCCCAGAACTGTCCCATCAGTGCAGTCGGGGCCAGCGGTGGCTATGTCTGCTTCCAGCAGGGAGGGGGCCAGGCGACGGAGCTGGTCACCGAGGCGGCGGGGATCAGCACCGGCGCCTGGCCCCTGCCCTCGGGGAGTGGCTATGGAGCCGCCGCCTTCGACCGTTCCGGAAAGCAAATCCTCTTCTCCAACTGCGAGGGATGCGGCGCCAGCCCGAGCGCTGCCGACCTTGGCAGCCAGATGGAGGTCCTTGACACTGAGACCGGGTCAATCCGGCAGCTGGGGGCAGCCGGCCTGGTGTCGGATGCCTGGCTTGCCAATGGCCAGATCGTGGCCACCCAGTACTCCCAGCTGGCGTACGCGCGGCGGGGCAGCCCGCCGCTCTCGCAGGTGGTGCTGGTCGACCCCGCCAGCGGTCAGGTGACGGCCATCACCGACGACTCCACCTCGCAGTTCGCGGGGATAGCCACCAGCTGACCCCGGGCCCCCTGGCGGCTTGCGCTCCGTACACTCGGCGATCGTGGGTACGAAATTGGGCCGGGTCGCCATCGCCGCCGGAGCCGGCTACCTCCTGGGGTCGATTCCCATGGGAGTGATCGTGGGCAGGCTCACCGCCGGGGTCGATGTGCGCAAGTACGGCAGCCGGGTCAGCGGGGCCACCAACGTGCTGCGGGCGGCTGGCCCGGCGGCGGCCGCCGCCACCTTCGGGTTGGACACCGCCAAGGGCTATCTGGCCGCGCGGATGGGGGCGAGGGTCGCCGGCGACGAGGGTGTGGTGGCCGCCGCCGTGGGGGCGGCCGTGGGACACAGCTGGCCGGTCTTCGCGGAATTCCAGGGCGGTCGGTCGGTGCTGACGTGCTGGGGCTCCCTGATCGCGATGGACCCTCCCGCGGCCGGCGCCGCCGCCGTCGCCGCGGCCGCCACCGCCGCCACTACCAGGTACGTTTCCGTAGGGGCTCTCACCGGCGCGGGGGTTGCCACCGCCGCAACGCTGCTGCGGGCCCGCAGGCGCCCCGGGAAGGCCTCCCTGTTCTGTCTCTTCACCCTCGGCTTCCTCGTGTACCGGCACCAGGACAACCTTGACCGGCTGCGCCGGGGTGAGGAGCACCGCCTGGGGGACCAGATCAATGCCGCCAAGGCTGGCGCACTCCTCGGCCAGGAGAGCTAGAATCGCCCTGATCGCGCTAGACGGGGAGTTAGCGGTGCCCTGTACCCGCAATCCGCTACAGCGGGGTCGAACTCCCCTCCGAGGGGAGGTGTCATCGGGTCAGCCCCGACCACCCGGGCGTTGACGGCCGGGTCCGGCGCAACCAGCGACCGCCAACCCCGTCAGGTCCGGAAGGAAGCAGCGGTACGCGGAACATCTGGAGTGCCGCCGGGCTCCCCGGCTCGAGCCCGGNNCTCGGTCCGACAGACGCTCTACCTGAAGTACCGGCCACAACGCTTCGCTGACCTGATCGGCCAGGAGGTGGTGGCCCAGACCCTGCGCAATGCGGTGCGGGAGGGCCGGTTGAGCCACGCCTACCTGTTCACCGGGATCAGGGGCACCGGCAAGACCAGCGCCGCCCGCATCCTGGCCAGGGCCATCAACTGCGAGGCGGTCCGGGATGGTGAGCCCTGCGGGGAGTGCCAGCCTTGCCTCTCGATCGCCGAGCAGCGCTGCCTGGACGTGATCGAGATCGACGCCGCCACCAACCGGGGCATCGACGAGATCCGCGACCTCCGGGAGCGGGCCCAGTTCCTGCCCAGCCAGTTCAAGACCAAGGTCTACATCATCGACGAGGCTCACATGCTGACCCTGGAGGCCGGCAACGCCTTCCTCAAGACCCTGGAGGAGCCTCCCGAGCACGCCTGCTTCATCCTGGCCACCACCGAGCCCCAGCGGCTGGCGGAGACGGTGCTCTCCCGCTGTCAGCGGTTCGATTTCCGGCGGATTCCGGTGGACCAGATGGCCGCCCACCTGGCCCAGATCTGCGCCCAGGAAGGAGTGAGGGCTACCCCGGAAGCGGTGACCTTGGTGGCGGAGGCGGGCGCCGGCTCCCTGCGCGACGCCCTCTCGCTCCTGGATCGACTGCTGGGCTTGGCCCAGGGCGGCCAGCTGGACCGCGACGCCGTCCAGGCCGGCCTCGGGCTGGCTGACCCCCGGGCTTTGGTCCGGCTCGCGGCGGAGTTGGCGAGAGGCGAGATGGGGGCGGCCTGGGGGGAGCTGCACCAACTCCAGGCGGCGGGCGTGGAACCCCGGCAGATGATCCGCTCGCTGGGGGCCTTGGCCAGGCTCTACCTTTGGCAGGAGCTGGGGGGTGCTGCTGGTGCCGGCGCTGCGGACCTGGAGGAGCTGCCCGCACCCCCAGGGTTTTGGCTGGAGGTGATGACGACCGCCGCCGCAGCGGGCGCCGAGTTGCGCCGGGCGGACGATCCCTGGATGTCGCTGGAGGCGAGCCTGCTCCGGCTCGGCGGCGCCCGCTCAGGGCTCGCCGCGGCCGGCCCCGACCTATCCCCGCCGGCGCCTCTAGCCCCCCGGCCGAGCCCAGAGGTTCCGGTCCGGCGGACGATTGCAGAGATGTCGCCGCCGCCTCTGGCCCCGGCTGAGCCGCCAGCCGCGACGCGCGCGGATCTCGAGATGAGGGACGATGACCCATCCGTTCTGCAGCCCAGTCCGGAGACGACACCGGCACCGGTTCCGCGGGCGGAGCCTCCGGAAGAGGGGCCGGGCGGAGACGCGGTCGGTCGTTGGCCGGAGATCCTGGCGTGGCTGGGCCGGGACAATATGCCGGTGAAGGCGCTCTTAGCGGAAGGGCGGCCGGCCAGCCATCGGGATGGGGTTGTCACCGTCGAGTTCGACCAGAAGTTCGAGTTCCACTTTGGCCAGATGCAGTCCCCGAGCAACCGAGAGCTGCTCCAGCGGGCCTGCCGGGAGGTGCTGGGGGAAGAAGTGCGGGTGGTGGTCGTGAAGTCGTCGCTCTCCGCCGAGACGGAGGCGGAGAGCGGGGACACGGCGCCGGCAGCAGGTGGCGGGGCAACCTCTGCTTTGAGCCAGGCCATGAGTGTCTTTCCCGGCAGCCGGGTGACGCGGCTCGGCACGGCGGAGAAGCGGTAGCGATCTTGGAAGCCCGCCCTAGAATGAGTCCCAGGTAGTCACAGGAGCCTTCATCAAGTGCCGCAGCCCAATCCCAAGCAACTGCGCCAGATGCAGCAGAACATGATGCGTCAGCTCGAAGCGGCCCAGGGGAACCTGGCCACTCAGGAGGTGGAGGGGAGCGCTGGCGGCGGTGCGGTGACCGCGCGTGCCAATGGCCAGCAGCGGGTCACCGGGATCAGCATCGAGCCGGAGGTGCTGGAGGAGGGTGTGGAGTTGCTCAGTGACCTGGTCCTGGCCGCCGTCAATGACGCCCTGGACCGGTCCCGGGAACTGGCCGCCCGGTCGATGGAGTCGCTGCTCCCCCCGGGCCTGTTACCGCCCGGGCTGCGCTGATCTAAGCGGCGGCCGAGGGTACCGAAAGTGGGGCTACTGCCGCCACCGGTTGAGCGGTTGGCGGAGGAGTTCGCCCGTTTTCCCGGGATCGGGTCCAAGACCGCGCAGAGGCTGGCATTTCACGCGGTGCGGATGGCGCCCGCCCACGGCCTGGCCCTCTCGGGGGCGGTGGCC
Organism: Candidatus Dormiibacterota bacterium; assembly: GCA_003132265.1. Taxonomy (GTDB): domain Bacteria; phylum Chloroflexota; class Dormibacteria; order Aeolococcales; family Bog-877; genus Bog-877. Next base: position 12,325 of record PKXE01000176.1, read on the forward strand.
GACGTGGTCCAGGAGGTCGCCAGCTGCCCCCGGTGCTTCTTCCTCTCCCTGCGCGGTGAGCTGTGCGCCATCTGCGCCCGGCCCGACCGAGATCAGTCCTTGCTCTGCATTGTGGAGGACCCCAGCGACGTTTTGGCGATCGAGCGCAGTGGCGAATACCGCGGGCTGTACCACGTGCTGGGAGCCGCGCTGTCGCCGCTCGACGGGGTGGGCCCGGGGGAGATCCATGCCGATGAGCTCCTGGCCCGGGTCAGCGCGGGAGGGGTCAAGGAGGTGATCCTCGCCACCGATTCCGACATTGAGGGGGAGGCTACCGCCAGCTATCTGCACCGACGACTGGAGGCCAGTGGCGTCAAGGTGACCCGGCTGGCCCACGGGCTGCCGGTGGGCGGTGAGCTGGCCTACGCTGACGAGAGAACCGTGGCCAGGGCGTTCTCGGGAAGGCAGCAACTCTGACCCGAGGGCGCTTGGTCAGCGCCGGATCTCGACCAGCAAGGATCCACGCCTCGAGCATCCCAGCCAGCAGGCAGGCAGTGCCGCCGACGGCCTGCCAATCCAGGCCGGCTTCTACCCTGGCGGTGAGCTGGGCGCTAGCCACGACGATCAGAAGGGTCGCCACCTGAACCACGATCACGAGGGCCGCGATCTCGCCCGTCGCGCGCCCTCCCCGGGGCCTGGCCCGCGGAGCTATGAGGCGCTCTGGTCCCAGTTCCGGCTGCGGACCAGCAGATCGCGGGTCAGCGAGGCAACTCCGGCGTGGCCGCTTAGCGCCACGGTGAGGTCGAGCTCAGCCAGTAGGCAGCGCAGCGCGTGGAGTACCCCCCGGCTTCCGCCCAAGGCCAGCCCGAACACGTAGGGACGACCCAGCAGTACCGCTCCGGCCCCGAGGGCCAGTGCCTTGACCACATCCGAGCCGGTCCTGATCCCCGAGTCGAAGAGAACCGGAAGCCCGCCGCTGGCGGCGACCACGTCAGGCAGGCAGTCCAGGGCGCCCCGGGCACCGTCGATCTGCCGGCCCCCGTGGTTGGACACGATCAGCCCATCGACACCGACATCCAGGGCCGCTCGAGCGTCGTCGGGATGGCAGATTCCCTTCACCAGGATGGGCAGGCGGGTCTGGTCGCGAAGCCAGGCGAGGTCTGACCAGCGCAGAAGGGGATTTCCGAAGATCTGCGACCAGAGCTGGACCGCTGTCGCGGGGTCCTCCTCTGGGGAGGTCGCCAGCCGGGACCGGAACGCCGGGTCGGAGAAGTAGTTCGCCAGCCCCTCCCCGGTGTGGAACGGCAGGTAGCCGTTCGCCAGGTCACGGGGTCGCCAGGACAGGGCCCAGGTGTCGAGCGTTAGCACCAGCGCTTGGAACCCTGCCCGCTCGGCTCGCTGGACCAGGCTTTGCGTGATGTCGCGATCGGTCGGCCAGTAGAGCTGGAACCACCCTATCCCACGGGCGCCGCGTGCCGCGTCTCCGGGAGCCTCCGATCTCCTGGGCGTACTGCGATCACGGCCCAGCTCCGCCGCGACGTCCTCCATGGTCGTGCTGGACAAGGTCGAGAGGGTCATGGGCACTCCCAGGCTGGCGGCGGCGCGGGCCACTTCCAGCTCCGCCTGGGGCCAGACCGCTCCCAGCGCCCCGACCGGCGCCAGCAGTACCGGGGCAGGGATCGTCGTACCGAGCAGGTCGACCGCTAGGTCGCGCTCGGAAACGCCCCGCAGGTGTCGGGGCACGATCTCCCACTTCTGAAAGGCGGCTCGGTTGGCCCTGGCCGTGGACTCGGTTCCGGCCGACCCCGCGACGTAATCGTAGACCACGGGTGACATCACCTTCGCCGCTGCTCGCTCCAGGCCGTCAGCGGTGATCGGAAGGTCGGGGGTTCGCCCGGCCAGGCCCGCAAGGTAGATCTCCATCTCGAAGTCGGCGAAGCCTGCCATCGGAAGATCGTAGTGTCGCTAGGTCGACGGCGTCCCAACTTGGGCGGCTTGACCGGTGCGCAGCTGTCGCCTGGCCCGGAATCCCACAACCGAGCCCGCCATGCTGTCTTCGTGTCGCAGCCTCTTCGAGTCGGGGTTGAGCTTGGCCCCAGACGGACCTTCGCCTGGGCGGTGGACTGGCCGGGGTGGTGCCGATCCGGGCGGGGGCAGGAGGCGGCCTTGGCGGCGCTGGCTGCCGACGGCCCTCGCTATTTCCCGGTGGCCGGGATCGGGACCAGATCGTTGAGCACGTCTTAGCGCTGGACTTCGTGTACGCCCGCGAGCTGGGGCTCACGCTCCCCTCCCGGGCCTCGGACCCCACGGGCTTCGCCGAGCTCCGAGCTGCCGTGGTCCGAGCCCTCGGGA
>PKXE01000089.1:0-2894 GCA_003132265.1 Candidatus Dormiibacterota bacterium
GGGGGCCGGATCGTGGAAGCCGATATCCGGACCGCGGCGGCGGGGCCGGCCCGGGCCACGCCCATCTCGCCGATGCGGCGGGCAATCGCCGAGCGGCTGCAGACCTGGCTCGGCTCCACCGCCCAGGTCACGCTCATGGCGGAGGCGGACGTGACCGACCTGGTGGCCGAGCTGGGCCGCCGTGCCCGCGACGATCCACCCCAGGGCTCCTTGGTGGCGGCGGCGGTGCGGGCGGTGGCGCTCGCCCTGCGCGACCATCCCCGCGTCGGCGCGCGCTGGACCGAGGCTGGGCTGCGGGAGTCGGACCGTCGCGACATCGGGGTCGCCGTAGCCCTGGCCGACGGGCTGGTGACCCCGGTGGTGCGCGACGCCGACCGTAAGGACCTGCCCACGCTGGGGCGGGAGATCGCGGCGGCGGCGGAGCGGGCGCGGGCCGGGGAGCTGACGCCCGCCGAGGTCGAGGGCGGGGTCCTCAGCGTCACCAACCTCGGGGCCTACCGGATCGACGGCTTCACCCCGCTCCTGAACCCGCCCCAGTCGGCCATCCTCGGGCTGGGCCGGGCCCGCTGGCGGCCGGCGGTGCGTGACGGTGCCGTCGTCCCCCGCCAGTTGATGGTCCTCAGCCTCACCTTCGACCACCGGGTCGTCGACGGCGCACCGGCGGCCAGCTTCCTCACCGATGTGGTCGAGCGGCTGGAGACCCCGGCTGCCCTCGTAGCCTGAGGTGCAGGAGCTGGGCATGCGGGTGATCGTGGTCGGTGGCGATCCGATTGGCTGCGCCATCACCTTGGCCCTGGCCCCGTGACGCGGGCGGTTGGCGTGGTCGCCNNGTGCCCACCCCGGAACGGGTGGCGGTGGTGCGCCGGGTGCTGCGCGGGCTGGCGGCCGCCGGGGCCGACCGGGTCCTCTACCTGCCGGACGTGGCCCGGATCACCGAGGTGGCGGTGCGTGGGGTGGATCTCCCCCTGGACTGTGAGCCGCTCCCGATCCGGGCCCAGGGAACCGCGGCGGACTCCGTCCTGGCGGGTCGGCTCCTGGCCGCCGCCGGAGCCGCCGCCATCGTCACCATCGGGGGCGATGGCACCAACCGGGCCGTCGCCCGGGACTGTGGCGAGACGCCGCTCGTCCCGCTGGCCACCGGGACCAACAACGTCTTCTCGACCATGATCGATGGCACCGTTGCCGGGCTGGCCTCCGGCCTCCTGGCCACGGGGGCCGTGGACCCCGCCGCCGTGTGCCAGCGCACCAAGCGCATCGAGGTGTCAACCGCCGGCGGCGTGGACTTCGCCCTGATCGACGCCGCCGTCTGCATCGACCGCTTCGCCGGAGCCCGCGCCGTCTGGGACCCCGGACGGATCACGACGCTGGTGCTGGCCCGGGCGGAGCCGTGGGCGGTGGGGCTGTCCTCCATCGGAGGACAGCTGCGCTATGTCGCCGACGGGGACCCGCTCGGCCTCTACGTGGAGGTGGGGTCGGGGCCATCGGTGCGGGCAGTGCTGGCCCCGGGTCTGGTGGTCGATGTCCCGATCGGCGACTGGCGACCGTTGACGCTCGGGGAGGAGGTCTGGCTAGAGGCGGGCGGGGGCACCATCGCCCTGGACGGGGAGCGGGAGCTGACCGCCCCCGGCCGGGTNNCGGGACGGGGCCTCCTGGATCGTGAGCGTGGTCGATGAGCGCTGCCCCAAGGCGATCCAGTGCACTGACCCATATCACGTGGTGAGCTGGGCCACCGGGAAGCCCTCGATGAGGCGCGCCGCCAGGTCTGGAACGCCGCCCGGCGGGGAGGAGAGCCGGGGCTGGCCCAGGCGCTCAAGGGCGAGCGCTGGGCACTCTGGCACAACCCCGAGAACCTAACCGCGCCAGCAGGCGCCTGGGGTGTAGCCTTACCTTTGCCACAATTCTGGCATTTTCGAGGACGGCACCGATGGATGAGCGCTGGCTCCCACGCCCTCCGCAGCCTGAGGTTGGTGACCACCTCAGGCTGACCCGCCGCGCTAGTTGCGGCTGGGGACACGTCCCGTAGCTGCGGGCCGAGAAGTACGGCGTCAGCAATGGCGCAACAGTAGCATCATGCAGTTCACAAGGAGTACCAAATGGTCGTTGCTATCCCTCTCGCCAAGAGCACTCGGCAGTTCACTTCGTCGACCCGTGCGCTGCTCATCAATGGCAAGTTCGAGCAGGCTGTTAGCGGCAAGACGTTCGACACCCTCAATCCCGCTACCGGTGAGGTGCTCGCAAGCGTCGCCGAGGGCGACGCGCCGGACATTGATCGCGCAGTGCGGGCTGCTCGCCGCGCCTTTGAGGACGGCCCGTGGAGCCGAATGACACCCTCGGAGCGGGGCCGGATCATGCACCGTATCGGTGACCTGATTGCCGAACGCGCAGACGAGCTCGCGGAGCTCGACTGCTTGGACAACGGAAAACCGCTGAGCGTGGCCCGGGCGGCCGACGTCCCGCTCGCCGCCGACCTGTTCTGGTACATGGCGGGCTGGGCGACCAAGCTCAACGGCGGCACCATCAACCCGTCGGTGCCCTACCTTCCCGGCGCCGAGTTTCATGCGTACTCACTGCGCGAGCCGGTCGGCGTGGTCGGCCAGGTAATCCCCTGGAACTTCCCNNCTGCTGATGGCCGCGTGGAAGCTGGGTCCGGCATTGGCCACGGGCTGCACGGTGGTCCTCAAGCCCGCCGAGCAGACGCCGCTGTCGGCCCTGCGATTGGGCGAGCTCATGCTGGAGGCGGGCCTCCCCGACGGGGTGGTCAACGTCGTGACAGGGTTCGGTGAGACGGCTGGCGCCGCGCTCGCTGCGCATCCGGGCGTCGACAAGATCGCGTTCACGGGCTCCACGGAGGTCGGCAGACTGATCGTCAAGGCTGCCGCCGGCAACCTGAAGAA
>PKXE01000089.1:2982-3376 GCA_003132265.1 Candidatus Dormiibacterota bacterium
GCCAAGGGCGAGCAGGCGGGCAACCGCGCGCTGGTCGGCGGCCATGCTATCGACGGTCCGGGCTACTTCGTGGAGCCCACGGTGCTGGTGGACGCCAAGCCCGATGACGCTGTCGTCCGCGAGGAGATCTTTGGACCCGTGATCGTCGCGCTGCCGTTTACCGACGTGGATGACCTCGCCCGTCAAGCCAACGACTCCGAGTACGGTCTGGCCGCGGGCGTGTGGACCAGGGACATCTCGAAGGCTCACAAGCTCGCCAAGCGCATCAAGGCGGGCACCGTATACGTCAACACCTACAACGTGTTCAGCGCGGAGCTGCCGTTCGGCGGCTTCAAACAGAGCGGCTGGGGCCGCGAGATGGGCGAGGAAGTCCTCTCCAACTACCTCGAGACCA
>PKXE01000002.1 GCA_003132265.1 Candidatus Dormiibacterota bacterium
ATCACGTTCAACCGGTGATACGCGAGCGGCCGCTTGTTGAACGAGTTGAGCCACGAAAAGGTCGCCCCACTCGTGCCAGCACCCGGAAATGCGCGGTCCACAATAGTCACATCCGCACCAGCTTCAGCCAGCCGGTAGGCCACCGCGGAGCCAACCACGCCGCACCCAACAACAACTGCCTTAACGCCTAACTTCTTCGCCACACTGCGCCCTCCTAAAAAACCGCGTCTGCATAACCAACAACGCTAGGCCGCCCGCCTCCTACTACCATATACCGTTAATTCGTGCGCGCTCTACCCCGACCGCGTAACAACACCAGTCCCGCTCAAAGCGCTGTCAGCGCGGGCAGGGCACTCACCAGTACTAGCACGCCAAGCGACCCCAAAAGGTAGGGCCACACACGGCGCAGCACATCGGTGGACCTCGCGCCAGCAAGCTCAGCCGCCACATAGAGATTCACTCCAAGTGGTGGCAACACCAAGCCAATCGTCGAGTTTACCACAATTACGACCCCTAGTTGCAAGAGGCCGACATGAACAGTCACCGCAAGAGGCACGACGAAGGGCGCGAGAAGCAATATCGCCGGAATCGGCTCTACGAACTCATGCAAGATCATAAAGGCAAGATTAACCACCACCCAAAAGCCGAGCGTCGATCCCGCCACCAGCCCGAGCAAATGCCCAGCCGACCGATCAACTCCAGATATGAACAGACCGTATTGCAGTATGCCAACGCTAGCCAGAATGATCATCACCAGTACGGTCGTGTCGGCTGCCTGAGTTACCACCGGCACAAAGTGCCGCAGCCGAACCCGCCCTCTTGCCGCGCCGATGCCACCCGCCACTACGAGCGCTACTGCGCCCGCCTCATAGGCAGCGAACACACCACTAAAGATGCCTACATCTAGAATCACGGGGATCGCAACGACCGGCGCAGCAAGACCCCCCGCCCGCACTATCTCCCTTGGCCAGCCGCCAACCGGCTGCGGCCGATGGACCCGCGATCCACCCCTGAGCAGGCCCCGGAGCACGACTATGGCCATCATCATAACCATGAGCATTGCCCCAGGAACCAACACTGCGGCAAACTGGGCGGTAACGCTCACGTTAACAACCGTAGCCCAGATAATCAACACTATTGCCGGCGGAAACACCAGCCCGAGTAGTCCGGCGCATGCCTGCAGCGCGCCAGCTTCTGCACGAGTATACCCGCTCTTGATCAACTCCGGAAGAAAGACGTTGCCCAGAGTCGCAGTGTCAGCAATGGGGCTCCCAGTCATGTTGGCTAGAATTCCCGCTGCTGCCACGCAGCTAAGCCCTACGCCCCCAGGGATCCACCCGAGCACGGCTGTGAGAAACCGACCTAGGTCCGCCGCTAAACCCGTCTTTGCGACCAGGCCACCGAGAAGCATGAATAGCGGAAGCGCGATGAATGCCACATCCTGAATGGAGTTCAACTCCTGCCCCACAAATACGCTCATCGCTTGCGCGAGATTGCCAGAAGAGACGAGCATCGCACCTGTTACTCCAATCGCTGCTGCGACTGGCACGTCCAGAAGGACAAGCCCGACCAGTATCAAAAGGGTCCAAGCACCTCCAACCAACCCACTGGCTACTCCCCAGCACAGTACCCCAGCTGTGAAGGCCGACACGCCATATTCGACCCACGTCGATTTGTCAGAGATCAGCCTCGACACGACCACGACGACACCGCACGTAGCGCCGACGCCCACAGCTGCCGACTGAAACACCATTGGAACATTGAGCGTCGGTATGGTCGTTATCAGATACCCGGAAGCAGACGCCACCGTCGAAAGTATCAGGAGCCCAAACAATGCGAGCGTTGCTCCGTTTCCGATCCCATCGATGATCGCGGTCTTTACCGTGACGTTCCCGCTCCCTGACCATAGGGAGAGATGCAACAGCTTCTTGGTCCACACCGCTCGACCGATTCCAGCGAAGATGAGCCACGTGAAGAGCAGCGGTATCAGAGCGTCTTCGAAAACTAGGCTATGATTGAGGACGAAGCGGAAGAATACAGCCACGAAAACGAGCACTGCCAACGCGGTCAGGGCAACGATCTGGCACGCGAGGGAGAGGCCAGACAAGGTCGTTCCTGCGCGGAGTGCAACCTTCTGCACTCCGCGCCCGCCGCTTGGCGGCTCCATCTCTAGCTGCGTGAACAGTGTGCGCCATCCCGCCTGCAGTTTTCGCCCAGCCCAAGCAAGATGGTGTCGTGGTCCAACCGTCACCATTCCAAACCACCTCTATGAACTGGGCAGATGCTCTCTTTACTTACTGCAGCGCGTAAAGGTCATTTTGCCTTTTTAGCCGCTACCACCAATTTCTCCAGCTCCTGGAGGACGCCTGGGAACTTCGCTTCGATACTTGGGTAGGCTCGGCGGAAGGCTGCTCCAAACGGCGTGACGTTAGGGTGCAGAACGTGTACACCAGACTCTGACTCCAGTGCCGTTATAGAGTTATCGTTATACGTAATCGCTTGTGCCGTCTCGTACTTTAGACTAGCCGCCGCAGCCTTGGAAACCTCGGCGCGCTGAATCGAGTCGAGCGAGTTCCAGAAGGACTGCGACACCAGCAGGGGCGTCGTTACGAAGGCCATGTTGACGATAGATACATATGGAGCCGCCGTCTCCCACTGCAGCGGGGTCACTAGGTCAGGCGGGTCGGTGACCGCTTGGATCAGATGGCTAGAGAGCGCTGTGAACACTTGGTCGTAGACGACAGCCGTGGCATTTGCACCCACTCGCGAATACTCAGTTGTTTCGACAGCAGGAACGAACGTCCGAATCTTGATTCCTCGCAGGGCCGAGGGCGAGTCAATCGGGACGGTGGCGAAAATGTCTGAGAACCCCGAGGGCCAGACGGCGAGCACCCTTAGTCCCTCGGCCGGGAGCTTGTTCCACAACAACTTGTAGACAGCGGAGCTATTCAGCACCGACACGGCCACAGGGTTGGATGGAAACAGATATGCCGTATTGAGCACATCGATCGCCGGGACGTACGCGTCCAGGATGTCGTTCGCTGTAAACTGTATTGTGCCTGCCTGTAGACCTGCGTTGATGGTGGGTGTGCCACCAAGCTCTGAGTTTGGGTAGACGGTGACCTCGATCCGGCCATTGCTGTCCTTCTTCAACTGCTGCGCAAAGTACACTGCGGTGGCTCCACCCAGAGATTGTGTGGTCGCTGTTGAGCCAAACTTTGCCTGAACAAGCGGTTGCTGCTTGGTAGAAGACTTCTTGCTGGTCGTGATGCCGGCCGTGCTGGCACCGCACGCTGTTAGCAGTACAGCCGCGATCAGTCCAGCACCGAACCGAGCGCATGTGCGCCGTGAAATGATGGGCATTAACAACCTCCCTTTTTTGTGCGATGAAGCTGGCGACCTCTGTGTCTGCGCCTGCGCGCCGGTGGTGACCTAGGCGACGGGAGGTAGGCCGCCGAAGTGAAAACACTTCCACTCGCACTCCGTCGACGAGCTGGGTGGTCCACCAGTGAGGCACCTCTCGCTTTGCCGTGGCCGGGACACAGAGCGTCGGTGACCCGGCCTGCTCAAACGTTTGCGCAGTTGTAGCATGCAGACTGTCACTTGTCAAGGGGCGTGCGAGCACTTGTGTTCAGCAAAGCTGACCGCCCCTAACTGTTCAGCGATTCTGTCCGACCATGAAGGACAAGATCGTTTTGAACTCAGCTGAGCAGCGGCGGTTACTGGTGCTGAACCAGCTGGAGGCTCGGGTGGTGAGTTCAGGTCAGGCGGGTGATCTGCCGGGGCTGACCCGACCAGCACGGAGTTGGGGTTCGCGGCCAGAGTCGCCGGGAGGTCTGGGGGGCCAGGTTTGTCACCGCCTTGGCCCCGCCCCAGGACGCCGTGATCACGACGCGGAACTCTCGGCCGTCGTCCAGCTGTCGGCCCGCCCCCGGATTCTCCGCACGATCTGCTCCGGCAGTGCTTCGTGCCTTTCAACTCGGTGCTCCTTACCCGTTGGGGCCAGATCACTTGGACCAGTTTCAGGGGGATGCTCCTATGGTGCGTCAAGCGTCACGAGGTGGTGGTATGCATCTCGGGCAACGTACCGCTTCAGGCACCGGATGATCTCAGCCTTGGAGTGGCCCTCCCTGGTCCGACGGGCCGCGTACTCCCGGGTGCGCTGGTCATGGCGCAGCCGCGAGATGGCGACTAGGTAGAGAGAGCAGTTGGCTTGGCGGTCGCCACCACGGTTGAGCCGATGGCGGTTGGTCTTGCCGGAAGAGGCGGGGACCGGGGCCACGCCGCAAAGATGCGCGAAGGCCGCTTCAGGCTTCAGCCGGTCTGGGTTATCGCCAGCTGTCTCCAGCAATTGGCCGGCGACCTCGATCCCCACGCCCGGAAGGGCCAGCAACCGTGGTGCAGTGGTACGAACCAGTGGCACAATGACCTGCCCGAGTTCCCAAATCTCCGCGTCGAGGTCTTGCCACCGGCGGGCTATCGACCGAAGGGCTACCTTGGTAGCCTGGGTGACGTCAAGCGTGCTGTGGGGGCGAAACCGGGCACAGGTTTCGACGAGTAGCACGAGCGACAAGGTGCGAAGTTCGTCCCGTAGCGACTGGGGCGCGGTGGCGACGAGCGAATGCAGTTGCAACGCGGCCTGACTGAGGGCCTTGACCAGCCCTTCGGCCGTAGAGTTGCACGAAAGAGCGGCGGTTATCGACGCTGCCATCGCAGCGCAAGACCAAGGGCTGCAATCCTACGGAGTTCCAGTTGCCGATCTGCTGGCAATGATCCGGGAGTGAGATAGCCTCCAAGCCAGCCATGACGCCCTGAGGGCCATAGACGCCCCTCTAGCCGCCCACACGACTCCCAGTACCCCGACAAAGAAAGACCAGGCTCAGCATAGTTTCACACACTGGCCGGGTCTGGTCGGAGGTCAGTCGAAGACTAGGGTCTCGGTATAGCTGAAGCTGCCACCCTCAGCCGCGGAGCCGAGTAGGGGGAACGCGCTGATACCGGGAGTCGCAGTGTGGGTACCGGTGGGGGAGCTGCCGCAGGGAGTGGTAACCGAGCCACTGCCCATCGCTCAGAGCGGTGCGGAAAACGGGACTAGACCACCAGACCGACGCTGCGGGTGAAGGAAGAGCTGCCCTGAGTACGAAGCAGGAGCCCCTGGCGCGATGCTAGGGGCTCCGCTCAAGACGTGAATCAGTTGCGACACCGCGCCCCGGCGGTCCGGGGCTTTGCGGAGCTCAGCTTACCGTGAGGCTAGTGAGCACGAAGGTGCCAGAACCGTCCGTGGTTCCCACGCCGTTCACAAAGAAGCAGCCGCCGCCGAAGGACAAGCCGGTATCCTTAATGGTGTTCGCCGCTGCGTCGAAGGCTGTCACATAGGAGCCGCTCGGATCGCCGTTGATGTCACCCCACGACGCCGTCGTTGGATCGATTAGGGCGGTCAAAGTGAACGTGCCGTTCGCCAAGACCTGACTCGCCGTGTCGGACCACCAGTAGTTTGTAGAGACTTGGGTGCCGACGATGGATGCGGATTCGAAGTAGAGACGCACGTTTGGCAGCGAGCCGCCAATTGCACTGCTGCAGTAAGGCTCGCCGNNATCGTCTTGTCCAATTGGGCGCCGACCACTGGGTCCTTAGTGTTCACGAGCAGAGCGGTGCCTGCACCTATGCTGCCGCAGATCGGGTACGAAGTGGCCGGGGTGCAGTTGGTAGGCTCCGTCTTAAAGTTGAACGTGGGAGGCGTCTGGTTCGTGTAACTGAATGCTCCGGTTGTATCGTAGGAGCCAAGCTCCCACTGGTTGGTGGGGCTTACGGTAAACGACTGCTGGACCTGGGGCGCAGCAGAGTAGGTGCCGTTCCCCGCCTGGTTGGCGTCAATGATGCAGGTGCCTGCAGCCTGGAACGAGACGAGGCCATTGCTGTCAATAGAACAAACCGAGCTGCTGGTTGGATCAACGGTCAAAGTGACTGGAGTCAGACCAGAGCTGGCAGTTGCAGTAGGCGTGTAGGTAGCCCCGCCCACTGTAGCGTTGCTGGGTGTAGTGCTGGTCAAGACGATGGTCTGACTGACCTTTCCANNCTGATTCGCGTCGATGACGCAGGTTCCGCCCTGATTGAAGCTAACCAATCCACTGCTGATCGAACACACCGCGCTACTTGTACTATCAATCGTCAGCACCACCGTTAGACCCGAAGTTGAGTCCGCAGTCGGCGTATAGTCGCCACCGACGATAGCGCCAGTAGGAACACTACTGCTGAAGGAGATTG
>PKXE01000199.1:0-4709 GCA_003132265.1 Candidatus Dormiibacterota bacterium
ACGATCGTCGACACCACCAGATAGCCGGCCATCGCCACGTAGGGCGCGGCTTGGAAGATCCAGGAGGTCTGGTCGGAGATGGCGCTGCCCTTACTCAGCCACTTGGCCAAGTCTTGCTAGGGCTGCAGAATGCGGGGGCCGTGTTTCGACTGCAGCAGGGCTGAAGCCTTGGTCAACACCCCCGCGTACAGGGGTGCCGCGGCCAGCACGGTGAGCGACTGCAGAAGCTGCAGCAGGTAAGGCAACGCGGAGCTCCTAACTCGACTTCTATCCAGATCGGGTAGAAGCCATCACCCAGCCAGGCCGGGTTACGCGGGCTTCATCGCGCTGCGCAGACCGTTTGTAGTGGCCAGGACGGGTCCGTGTCAAGCTACAGACGGGCCCTGAGGCAACGGTGACCCGCTCGCCGGGGCGGCCGCCACGGCCTCGGCGATTCAGGCGGGAACCTGCCCGAGAGTCGGCGGCCCGTTACAACTTGGAGTGAGGCAGTCAAGATGGAAGTCAAAGAGCTGGGGCACCTGGTGCTCTACGTGCACGACATCAAGCGCTCGGCGGAGTTCTACGGCGACGTGCTGGGCTGGAAGCGGATCTCCCCCGAGGGGCTGCCGGTGGCCGCCTTCTCGAGCGGCCGCACCCACCACGAGCTGCTGCTGATTGAGGTGGGCCCGGACGCCCAGGACCTACCCCGAGGACCCCACGTGGGGCTGTACCACTTCGGGCTCAAGGTGGCTGATTCCGACGAGGAGCTGCGGGGGGTGCTGGCTCACATCCGGGAGCACGGGGTGAAGCTGACCGGGACCGCCGACCACACGGTCACCCACAGCCTCTACATCGAGGACCCGGACGGCAACGAGATCGAGCTCTACTCCGACGTGGCCGACGCGGACTGGCGGAGCGATCCCCACCTTTTGCTGTCACCGATCCGGCCACTGGCGCTCTAAGACCGCCTGGGTCCAGCCCCCGAGCCGCGGGGCGTGGGGCGCGGGATCGGTCCCCATATATGCAGGGGACCTCCCCTTCCCTCACATGACTGTGCTCCAGAACCTGACCCGGGCCCCGGTCAGGGTGCTGGGCAAGCCCAGGCGGGCGGCGGAGGCAGAGGCCGACTCGCTGCTCCGCCATCTCGGTCTCCTGGACAAACGCAAGGAGTACCCGGACCGCCTCTCCGGCGGCCAACAGCAGCGGGCGGCGATAGCCGCTGGCGATGCAGCCCCGGCTGATGCTGCTGGACGAGGTCCCCTCGGCTCCGGACCCGGAGCTGGTGGCGGAGGTTCTCAACGTGATCCGGACGCTGGCGAAGGCGGGCATGCCCATGGTGATCGCCACCCACGAGATGGGGTTCGCCCGGGTCATTGCCGGCCGCGTCTGCTTTTTGGANNCCCGGAGCGCGCCGGGTTAGCGGAGTCGGCCCGGGCGAGAGCCACAGGCCGCCGACGTCGTCCCCCTCATCCGTGGAGCCCGCACTCGGTCTTGTCGCTGTCCGCCCAGCGCCCGGCCCGGGGGTCCTCACCGGGTGCCACGGGGCGAGTGGTGGGGGCGCAGCCGATCGAGAGGTAGCCCTGGGCCAGGAGCGGGTGGACCGGGAGGTCATGGCTCGCGATGTAGTCGGCAATATCGGCGTCGCTCCAGGCCGCCAGCGGATTGACCTTGACCATCCGCCGGGCCTCATCCCAGGCCACCACCGGGGTGTTAGACCTGGTCGGAGCATCACAGCGCTTGAGTCCGGTAAGCCAGGCGGACTTGCCTTGGAGTGCCCTGAAAAGGGGATCCACCTTGCGCTGCTGGCAGCAGTCGGCGGTGCCACACGGCCAGGCCTCGGCGCTCTCAGGGGGGTGAGTCACGGTGAGATTGAGCCGGTACCGGTGGCGGACCAGCTCCACGAATTCCAAGGTCTCGGGGAAGTGGAACTCAGTGTCGAGGAAGATCACCTCCAAGCCAGGGTCCACCTGGGCCGCCAGGTCCACGATCACACAGTCCTGGAAGGAACAGGCCAGGGCAACCCCCGAGCCAAACCTCTCCACGGCCCAGTAAATCGTCTCCGTGGCTCCCGCCTGCTCCAGGCGGCCCGCCACCTCAGCCAGTTCGGCAGCGTCCATCCCGATCTCGCCAACGGTCGCCATCGGCACCTCCTGGCTGAACCCAGCACCACGGTGGCCCCGGGGAAACACCATCATCCTAGTAGACTTAGGTACCTAGGCAGATTAGCAAGCGATCCTTCCCGCTTTCAACCGACCCCTCCCGAAGGAGCTGTCCCAGCGGGCGGGGGTCCACTCCGGGAGCGTGACTTGGTCCGAACGATGGCGAACACCGTAGCGCAACCCGGGCCCGTCCTGCGCCTCGAGCCGGCGGAGCCGGACTACCTGGATGTGCTCGAAAGTCACGCCGTCTTTGTGCTGCGCGAGGTCGCGGCGGAGTGCCGCCGACCGGCGCTCCTCTTCAGCGGCGGCAAGGACTCGGCGGTGATGCTGCGGCTGGCCGAGAAGGCCTTCCGGCCGGGACGCATCCCCTTCCCCTTGCTGCACGTGGATACCGGGCACAACTTCCCCGAGACCATCGACTTCCGCGACCGGCGGGTGGCGGAACTGGGAGCGGAGCTGCTGGTGGGCTCGGTGCAGGAGTCGATCGAGCAGGGCCTGGTCCTGGACCCCGGCCAAGGGCAGTCCCGCAACCGGATCCAGAGCGTGACCCTGATGAACTCCATCGCGACCTACGGGTTCGACGCCTGCATCGGGGGTGCCCGTCGCGACGAGGACAAGGCGCGGGCCAAGGAGCGGATCCTCTCGGTGCGGGACCGTCGGGGCAGGTGGGAGCCCGACCGCCAGCGACCAGAGCTCTGGAACCTCTACCACGGCGGCGTCGCCGAGGGTGAGCATCTGCGCGTCTTTCCGCTCTCCGACTGGACCGAGCTGGACGTCTGGCGCTACATCCGCCGGGAGCGCATGGAGCTCCCCTCGATCTACTACGCGCATCACCGGAACGTGGTCGAGCGAGAGGGAATGCTGCTGGCCGTCTCGGAGTGGGTGGTTCCCCGTCCCGGTGAAAAAGCGGAGCATCTCAGCGTGCGCTACCGGACCGTCGGCGACGCCACCAGCACCGGAGCCGTGCGCTCTCGGGCGGCGACGATCGACGAGGTGATCGCCGAGATCGCCACGTCTAGGGTCAGTGAGCGCGGGGCGACGAGGGGCGACGACCGCTTCTCCGAGAGCTCGATGGAGGACCGCAAGCGGGAGGGCTACTTTTGACCGCCAGCGCGATCGACGCGCCGGCGCGGATCCTGCGGTCGGGCGGGGTGGCGCTGCTTCGGCTCGCGGCGGTGGGAGCGGTCGACGACGGCAAGTCCACCCTGATCGGGCGGCTGCTGCACGACTCCGACCAGCTCACCGACGACCAGCTGCAAGCGCTGGAGATGGCCAGCCTGGCGAGGGGACAGTCCTCGCTCAACCTCAGCTTCGCCACCGACGGCCTCCGNNCCCGGCGCAAGCTGGTGATCGCCGACTGCCCCGGCCACCTGGAATACACCCGCAACATGGCTACCGGGGCGTCCACCGCCGACCTAGGTCTGGTAGTCGTGGACATCAGCAAGGGACTGCGGGAACAGACGCGCCGCCACACCGCCCTGGCCCTGCTCTTCGGGGTGCGTCACCTGCTGGTGGCGGTCAATAAGATGGACCTGATCGGCTGGGACGAGGGGCGTTACCGAACTGTGGCCCAGGAGATGCGAGAGCTGGCCCACCTGCTGGGTGGCGCGGAGGTCGAGGCAGTGCCGATCTCGGCCCTCCATGGCGACAACGTGGTGGAGCGATCGAACCGAGCCGACTGGTACCGGGGACCGACGGTGCTGCAGGCGTTGGAGGAAATGCCCACCTCCACCTTTGCCGCCCGCGGCACCAAGGGATGCCGGCTCCCGGTGCAGAGCGTGATCCCCCAAGCCAACGGCTCTCCCCGCATCACCGGGATGCTGACCGGAAGGGGGCTCCACGCCGGGGATGAGGTGGTCGTCCTTCCGGAGGGCCGTCGGACCACGGTCTCCAGTCTGGAGACCCTCAGTGGCGCGGTGCTGTCCGCCCCCGCCACCCTCTCGGTCTCCCTGACCCTGGCNNTTCGTCGTCAAGCACACCACCCGGGTTACCAGGGGTGAGGTGGTTGGGATCGAGAGCAAGCTGAACCTGAAGACACTCCGCCTGGTGCCGGCCCGGGAGCTGGGGGCCAATGACATCGGGGTGGTGCGTTGGCGGCTGGCCGACCCCATCGCCGCCGACCAGTACCGCGACAGCCGGGTCACCGGCAGCCTGATCGTCATCGACCCCGACACCAGCGTCACGGTGGCGGCGGTCATGATCGGCATGCCCGCGCTCGGCTAGATTCTGAATTCCGGCGCCAAGCGGCCCGAGCCAGCGGGACGCGACGTGGCCACGGATCGTCGCCCGGAGACGGGCCCCCACGCGGTCGGGCGGCCGAGGAGCGCTGGTGGTGGTCACAGCCAGCGACCGTACTGGCGGAGGCGCCGGTTGAGACAGGCCAGCGGTCAGCTGCGATCTCGGAGGGCCGGCCTCCAACTGGAATCGGGATGGGACGCCTCGGGAACTTTGGTCCGTGGCGTACTGACGACACGGGAGACCGACGTGCCCTGCGGTGCTCGGGAACGGGTCTTGTCCCTCGATGAGGATCGTTGGCGAGCCGGGGAAGCCCACTAGCTGGGCTTCGCCAGC
>PKXE01000199.1:4751-5092 GCA_003132265.1 Candidatus Dormiibacterota bacterium
GGCCGACGTTAAACCTTGACCGGTCACTTCGGCGGGAGGTCGAGGAGGTACGGCAGGAGGGTCGACGGGCGGACGCTGCGGCGGCTCACCAGCGTCACCGACCCCGTCCCGAACGCGAACCAGCGTGGCGTCGTGGAAGACCCGACCGTAGTCGACACCACCGGCGACCAGCTGATCGCTTTCACTTCAAACAGATGAATGGATTCAGCCCGAGGGCAGACCAGGCGCCGCCGGGGCGACGTGCACCCCGTAACATCGCCGCCGGGTTCCACTGAGCGCATCGGGCGAGCAAGCAGCGGCGGCGCCCGGTCAGAGCACACAATTCCCCGCATCCCTGCCCG
>PKXE01000131.1:0-8224 GCA_003132265.1 Candidatus Dormiibacterota bacterium
TTGACCTGGAACAGCGGCGAGTGGTGGGGAGAAAAAGATCCGGGCCCGGCGCGCGAAGAGGCGGGAGCCGGACGTCAGTTCGCGCTGGCGCAGGTGGCGCAGATGCCATGACCGAGGAGCTCCACTCGCTCCAGGTCGAAGCCGAGGGGCCTCGCTGCGCTGCTCACCCACTCTGGGACCTCGGGACAGCTGACATCGAAGGTGCCACCGCAGCGATCGCAGACCAGGTGCTGGTGGGACTCGCTGCCCGCCATCACCGCCTCATAGTTGTTGGCGTGACCGAGCTGGATCTTGCGGGCCAGGCCCAGGTCGACCAAGAGGTCGAGGGTGCGGTACACGGTGGTGCGCTGGAAGCCGGGCAGCTTGCGCCCGATGCTGTTGCAGAGCTCATCGGCAGTGGCGTGGCCGGGGTGCTCCAAGAGCGCCGCGTAGACCAGCCGACGCTGGGGGGTGATCCTCTTGCCCTGCTGCCTTAGGGCCTCAAGACCATTCACGACAACTCCAATATACCTGTTGCATGCTATTGCAACACGCTGCCGTCGAACGATCGTCTGAGCGGGGCCGTTCCGCGCCTCAAGCTATGATCGATACGAAGTGTCCACCATCCCCGCGCCCCATACCCTGGCCGCGCTGGAGGATGCGCTGGCCAAGGTCGAGGATCCGGAGTTGCATCGGCCGCTGATGCATCTCGGCATGTTGAAGAACCTCCGGGTCGACGGACCCACCGCCAAGATGCGGGTCATCCTCACCACCCCGGCCTGTCCCCTCAAGGACCGGATCCAGTCCGAGATTGAGGCGGCGGTGATCGGGACCGTGCCCGGCATCGACCAGGTCGAGCTGGAGTGGGACGCCGACGTCAGCCGGACCCGCGGGGTGGTCGGCCGCCAGGAGATCCCCGGGGTCCGCAACACCATCGCGGTCAGCGCCGGCAAGGGCGGGGTGGGCAAGACCACGGTGGCGGTCAACCTGGCCTTCGCGCTGCTGCGCACCGGCGCCCGGGTCGGGCTCTTGGACGCCGACATCTACGGACCCAACGTCCCCATCATGCTGGGGCTGACCGAGCGCCCCTCAGCGGTCGAGGGCCGGATGGTTCCGCTCCAGAGGGGCGGCCTCAAGGTGGTCTCGATCGGCACCATCATCGACCCCGACCGCCCCGTGGTCTGGCGGGGCCCGATGCTGGCCGGAGCGCTGAAGCAGTTCCTCTTCGAGGTCAACTGGGGCGAGCTCGACTACCTNNCCCCAGGACGTCTCTCTGGCTGACGTCGGACGCGGGATCGCCATGTTCCAGCAGTTGCGGGTGCCGATCTTGGGGATCATCGAGAACATGAGCGGGTTCGCCTGCCCGCACTGCGGGGAGGTCACCGACATCTTCAGCCGCGGCGGGGGCCGGGAGCTGGCCGAAAGCCGCCAGATCCCCTTCCTCGGGGAGATCCCGCTCGACCCCCTCGTTCGAGTCGGCGGCGGCGAGGGCCAGCCTCTGGTGCTGGCCCAACCGGATTCCCCTCAGGCCGAGATCTTCGAGCGGGTGGCCTCCTCCTTGGCCGCCCAGATCAGCCAGGTCAACTTCCAGGCCGCCACCTCACCGGAGATGCCCGCGGGGCCCCGGATCGTCCGCTCCTGACGCGACCAATCCGAACCGGGAGATTGTGGTGAGGGCAGTGGAGCCGGCGATCACCCTGGTCCTAGTGCTAGGGCTAGGGGTGGTACTCCTCCGCCGCTTTCTCGGTGGCCGGCGGCGGCGCTAGGCTCCGGCAGCCCTCAGGCCAGCGCCCCGGGCATGGTCCTTACCGCCGCCTCCCGAATCGCCTCCCGCGCCTCGAGGCTGTCGCTGTAGACCCTCAGCCAGACCGTCCTGACCGGCAGGAGCCTGGCCAGCAGTTCGGGGGCGGCCTCCACCTCGACCCGGCCGGAGATGGGGTCGAAGAGCCGCAGCATCTGGTCGTCGCTGGCGGGGTTGTCCGGCCGCGGCTCGGTGCTGGCCAGGTCCACCTCCAGACCGACCTCCCGGAACTGAGGCGGGAGGGCGGATCGGATCAGTTCCTCGATCTGGCGCGGATCTCTAAGCCCCGCCTGGGACTGTGGCTGGCTCAGCTCGCGGTAGGCCTCGAAGGCCAGCCGCCAGGGCAGCCGCCGACTGGTGACCGCCTCCCAATGACGGCCCAACTCGCGCTCCTCCTCGTTCCGCGGCTCGCGCTGGAGCCGCTCCACCTCGGTCATCAGGGACCAGTCGGTCAGCAGCAGGTACTGGTCCAGATGGTCCAGGGGATTGCCCGGCGGCAGCAGCCCCTCGCAGGTTCTGGCGAACACCGGGCGCAGGTGGAGATCGATCCGACGCACGGTGCGGTGGAAGTAGACGTGGTTGTACATGTAGAGCCGGGCCGAGAGGAACATCTCCAGGGCGGGCGCGCCGTGCTGGTGCAGCACCAGGTTGCCGTCCTTGATGAACATGTAGTGCCGCAACCGAGCCAGGTCGACCGGGCCGACCGCGACCCCGCACATGTAGGCGTCCCTCGGGACGTAGTCCATGTTGTCGGTGCTGGCCGGCCCGCACAGCACCGGCTTGAGCGCCCGCAGCCAGGGCGGTGGCTCGAAGCCGGGCAGCTCCCGGGGTGCCATCACCCAGGCCACCCACTCGGGCAGGACTGACTCGCCCGGCTCGAAGTCACCATCCGGGCTGCGACGAAGCGCGGCGACCAGTTCTGCCAGCGGCCCCAGCACCAACCGGCGGCCGATGTCCTCATGGTCGATCCCGTACTTGGCGAGCACCTCGACATCGAAGAAGTGGCCGAACGGCCCATGACCCACGTCGTGAAGCAGGCCGGCGATCCTCATCGTCTCGACCACCAGGTGGCGCGACGGCGCGTCGGGACAGCTCTCGACCAGGCTCGAGTAGAGGTGGTCGGTGAAGCTCCCGGTGAGGTGCATCGCGCCCACGGCGTGCTGGAAGCGGGAGTGCTCGGCGGTGTGGAATACCCACCAGGCGGACTGGAGCTGGTGGATGCGCCGTTGGCGCTGCAGCCAGGGATGATCCAGCAACGCTTCCTCCGACCCCCCCCCGTCTTCCCGCTGCTTGGTGATGCTGCAGTACTCGTAGAGGGGATCGGCCAGAAGGTTGACCGCCTCGAACCGCCGCTCGGGCCCCTTCACCTTGCCTGCCATGTTAGGCGGGCACCGAAGCCTGATGGGTCCTTGGCAGCGCCCGGGGCCGGAGCAACCACCTAGCGGGGATCCCCGGTCCGCAACTATTTGGTAAGGTCAAACCAAGCATTTATCGGAGCGGCCCAGGAGGCAGGTTTTTTGAGCGTCAGGAACGCGGCGGCGGCCAGGTCGTCCCGGAGCCCGAGGCCGTTGGGCCCCCACTACAAGTGGGTCGCGCTCTCCAACACCACTCTCGGCATTCTCATGGCAACGATCAACTCCTCGATCGTGCTGATCGCCCTGCCTGACATCTTCCGCGGTATCCGCCTCGACCCCCTCGCTCCCGGCAACACGCCCTATTTCCTCTGGCTGCTGATGGGCTACATGGTGGTGACTGCGGTGCTGGTCGTCACCCTGGGGCGGATCGGCGACATGTACGGCCGGGTGCGCATGTACAACCTCGGGTTCCTCGTGTTCACGGTCTTCTCGATCATGCTTTCGATTACCTGGATGCACGGGCCGAACGCCGCCCTCTACCTCATCGTGATGAGGGTGCTGCAGGGGATCGGGGGGGCCCTTCTGTGGGCCAATTCCAGCGCCATCCTCACCGACGCTTTCCCCACCAATCAGCGGGGCATGGCCCTGGGCACCAACATGGTGGCGGCGATCGCCGGCTCNNTCCGCCAACCCGCCCGGATTGACTGGTGGGGCAATCTCACCTTCGCGATCGGGCTGGTGTCGCTGCTGGTGGGGATCACCTACGGGATCCTGCCGTACGGCACCTCGAGCATGGGCTGGACCAGCCCCATGGTGCTGGCCACGATGCTGGGCGGGGTCGCCTTCCTCGGGGTCTTCACCTTCCTCGAGACCAAGGTCAAGTCACCGATGTTCCACATCGAGCTGTTTCGCATCCGCGCCTTTGCCATGGGTAACTTGGCGTCCTTGCTGTCCTCACTGGCGCGGGGCGGGCTGATGTTCATCCTGATCATCTGGCTGCAGGGCATCTGGCTGCCGCAGCATGGCTACAGCTTTGCCGAGACCCCGCTGTGGGCGGGGATCTACATGCTGCCGCTGACCGCTGGTTTCCTGATCGCCGGGCCGATTGCGGGCATCCTCTCGGACCACTATGGTTCCCGCTTCTTCGCGACCTTGGGGGTAGCGGTGTCGGCGCTGATCTTCGCTTTGTTCCAGGTGCTGCCGGCTGATTTCAACTACGTGTGGTTCGCCATCCTCTTGGGGGCCTACGGACTCGCCAGTGGCCTCTTCGCCTCGCCCAACCAGGCCGGGATCATGAACAGCCTGCCCCCCAACCAGCGCGGAGCCGGAGCCGGCATGTCGGCGACGTTCTCGAACTCCGCCCAGGTCCTCTCCATCGGAATCTTCTTCACCCTGATCATCGTCGGCCTCTCGGCGAGCCTCCCCCACACCCTCTACCAAGGCTTGGCGAGCCAGGGGGTGCCGGCCGCGACCGCCGCCAGGATCTCCCACCTACCGGCGGTCGGCAGCCTCTTCGCCTCCTTCCTCGGCTACAACCCGATCGGGTCGCTGCTGGGTCCGGTGCTGCTTCACCTCAGTCATGCCCAGCAGGCGTACCTGACCGGCCGGGCCTTCTTCCCGCACCTGATCTCGGGACCCTTCATGAACGGACTCCGCGCGGCCTTCGACTTCGCCTTGGGCGCTTGCGCTTTGGCGGCGGTCGCCAGCTGGCTGCGGGGTGGCAAGTACATCCACGAGGAGACCGCCGTCGGAGCGCCCGGCGCCCTGGGGACACCTCCATCCCGCCCACCGCTGGTGAGCACCAGCCCGGCGGCTCGCAGCAATGGGGCGAGCGTCCCCGGCCCGTCTTCGACCGGGGTTGGGGAGGAGACCGGGAGAGCGGCCCAGCCGAGATGACTTCGGCCACCGGCTCAACCGCCCGCCCCAACCGCCCCACCAGCAAAGAGTCGAATCCCAACGAGGCGCAGCGGCAGAGCCACGCCGCGGGGACCGAGGTCGACCGCTTCCCTCCGGTGGAGAGCCCCGCGGGCCAACTGGAGCAGGCGCTCTCGACGCTGGTCCACTGGTCCACCCGTCGCGAAGTGCAGACCGAGACCATGCGAAGGGCCCGCTGCACCCTGCCGCTGGCATCGGCCTCCCTCCTGTCGCGCATCAGGGTCTGTGGGCCGGTGCACCCATCGCAGCTGGCGACGTTCTACGCCGTGGACAACTCCACGATCACCCCGCGGTTGCAGAGGCTGGAGCGGGACGCCCTCATCGCGCGTCATGCGGACCCCGAGGACGGCCGGGCCTCCCTGGTGCGGATCACCCCCGCCGGCGAGAAGCTCTGCAAGGGACTGCACGCCGCCCGGCGCGCCATCTTGGAGCAACTGTTGGCGGATTGGCCCGCCGAGGATCAGCTCCGGGTGGCCGCTGCGGCCAGCCAGCTGGCCGACCGATTGGAGCCATCACCGACTCAGCGGACTCCCGATCTTCCCTAAGTGGTCTTGGAGAACTGCCTGATCGCGGTGGCGAGCATCACCACCGCGGCCACTGCCACCAGGGTCACCTCGAAGTAGACCGGTAGGTGCCAGCTGCCCCAGCTGATCCCGGGGTCAAAGGTGCTGCGGATGGCCGGGGGCATCGTGAGGTAGCTGAAGACCTCCTTNNTTGAGTGATCACCTGAAAGGACTGCACGTCGGAGATGCGGGCGGCCAGCATCACCCCGAAGGCGGTGAGGGCGAAAGCGGTCAGCACCATCTCCACCAGCAGCACCAGCAGCATCACGGGGTTGTACGGCACGCCCACCAACCCCGCCAGCGCCAGCATGATCGCGCCCTGGATGGTCGCCACCGTGGCGCCCCCAAGGCACTTGCCCAGCACCAGAGTCCAGCGGTGCACCGGCGCCACCAGCATCTCCCGCAGGAAGCCGAACTCCCGGTCCCAGACGATGGAGATCGCGGAAAAGATTGAGGTGAAGAGCACCGTCATGCCCAGCACTCCCGGGAACATGAAGGTGCGGAAATCGAAATGGTCAGCGCTCGAGATGACGGTTGACAGTCCGGTGCCGAGGATGAACAAGAACAGCACCGGCTGGGCCAGCGAGGTCAGGATCCGCATCCGATTGCGGCGGAAACGGATCAGCTCTCGTTTCCAGACCACCCACAAAGCCCGCAGGTCGTCGCTGGTACGCCCCCCCGCGACCCGCACCACGGGCACTTCCAAGCTGACCGCCACGCTACCTCCTCCCCCGGGCCCGGAGCCAGGGATTGGCACGCATGCGCTCCGAGCCCGAGGCCTCGGCATCCCGAATGGTGCGGCCGGTATAGGTCATGAAGACGTCGTCGAGAGTGGGCCGGGCCACCCTTACCGAGCGGATGGGAACCCCCAGCTCAGCGAAGACCTGCGGCACGAACTGCTCACCTCCCGGGACGTGGAAGGTGACCGCGCCCTCACTGACCTGGGCCTTGATTTGGAAGTGCTGCGCCAGGCGTTCGATTGCCTGCTGATCATCATCGGTCTGCAGCTCCACACGGTCCTCGCCGATGCTGGCCTTCAGCGCTTCGGGGGTGTCGATAGCCACCAGCACGCCGTTGTCCATGATCGCGATGCGGTCGCAGTACTCGGCCTCATCCATGTAGTGGGTGGTGAGGAAGATGGTGATCTCCTCGCGCCGGCGGAGCTCGGTGATGTAGTTCCAGATGTGCAACCGGGGTCTGCGGATCGAGGCCGACCGTGGGCTCGTCAAGGAACAGGACCCGCGGGGAATGCAGCAGGCCCCGGGCGATCTCCAAGCGCCGCTTCATGCCCCCGGAGTAGGTCTGCACCAGGTTATCCCGGCGCTCCCAGAGATCCACCAGCTCCAACACCTGGCGCAGCCGGGGTCCGACCACCTCCCGGGGCACTCCATAGAGCTCGGCGTGAAAGCGCAGGTTCTCCGAGGCAGTGAGGTAGTCGTCGAGGGTGGTGTCCTGGAAGACCAGTCCGATGCGCTGACGCACCTGGGCCTGCTCTGTGACGACGTCGAAGCCGGCTACTCTACCGGTGCCCCCGCTGGGGACGGTCAGAGTGCAGAGCATGGCGATGGTGGTGGACTTGCCCGCGCCATTGGGGCCCAAGAAACCGAAGATCTCCCCGGACGCGACCTCGAAGCTGACTCCGCGGACCGCCTCGACGTCCTTGTACGACTTCCGGAGCTCCGAGGCCACGACCGCCGCCCCGTCAGAACCCACGACCGGCTGCGCGAGCTGACTTTCGGTCTGGGTCATCGGCCAAGCTTGCCACACACCGCCCCTTGGCCAAGCGGGGATCCGTACGGTCCGCTCGAGGTGCGGGGTACCATCTCCGACCAGGGATGGAAACTAACGGGGACGGTGAGCGCGAGGGTTTAGGCCCGCCCCCCGATGGCGCGCGGGTGGCGCTGCTCGAGGCCGGGGTCCTGCTGGCGTCTGAGCTTTCCCTGCCCGTCCTGCTGCGCCGGCTGGTGGAGCTGGCGGTCAGGATCACCCACGCTCGCTACGGGGCGCTGGGGGTCCTGGGGCCTCAAGGTCGCATCCGGGAGTTCATCACCGTCGGGATGAGCGAGGGGGAACGCGCCGCGATCGGCCCCATCCCCCAGGGTCGGGGCATTCTGGGCGCCCTCGTCCATGATCCTCAGCCCCTGCGCCTCGAACGGCTCCAGAGTGATCCGCGCTCGGTCGGCTTCCCGCCGAATCACCCCCTGATGGCCACCTTCCTCGGGGCACCGGTTCGAGCCCAAGGGCAGGTCTTTGGCAACCTGTATCTGACCGAGAAGGAGAGCGGACGGGCGTTCACCGAGGCGGACGAGGCCGCCGTCGTCACGTTGGCCGGTCAAGCCGGGGTAGCCATCGCCAACGCGCAGACGTACCGCGAGCTGAAGGACCGCGAGAGGTGGCTGCAGGGTCTGCACGAGATCACCGTCGCGCAGTTGGCCGGCCAACCCCGGGAGGCTCTCCTGGCCGCCACCGTGCGCACCGCCAGAGAGTTGGGTGGGGCTGATCTAGCCGCTGTGGTGCTGGCCGAGGAGGGTGATCCGACTCGGCTCCTGGTCATAGCCGCCGATGGCTCAGCGGCGGATCGCCTGCGCGGG
>PKXE01000131.1:8233-10991 GCA_003132265.1 Candidatus Dormiibacterota bacterium
CTCCGAGGGCACGATCCTCCTGGCGCGCACGGCGCCTGCGATTGACTTCACGTCGGGCGATCTGAGTCTGCTCGAAAGTTTCGCCAGCCAGGCTGCCCTCGCTCTGGAATATGCCCGAGCTCAAGTTGAGTTACGCCGGCTGGCCGTGCTGGATGAGCGTCACCGGATCGCGCGCGACCTCCACGACGAACCGGTCCAGGCGCTGATCTACCTGGCCCGGCGCCTGGAAGGCCTGGCCAGCGAGACCATGGTCTCGGGCCCCGCCGCCCGCCAGGTCCAGGAGACCCGGCACTTGGCCCTGGCAGTGGTCGACGGTCTGCGGCAGCTGACTGAGGGCCTTCGGTCTGAAATCCTAGACCATGAAGGGCTGGTCCCGGCACTGGAAGACTTGGCCGAGCGGTTTACCTCTCGGACTGAGATCCCCGTCCAAGTCCGGCGCCCGAACGAGATGCGCCGGTGGAGCCCGGACGTGGAGCGCAGCTTGCTGCGGGTGGCTCAAGAGGCGCTCAGCAACGTCGAACATCATGCCCAGGCCCAGCGGGTATGGCTCGGGCTGGCGGTCCGAGGCTCGCATCTGAGCTTGCGAATAGCCGACAACGGGATTGGGTTCGCGTTTCCGGGAGCGCGTGAGACGCAGGGCCTGGGGATGCTCGGAATGCGCGAGCGGGTGGGGGCGCTCGGGGGTCAACTGCTGATCCGTTCCCGGCCCGGGAGGGGCTGCGTGGTCATCGCTCATGTGCCCACTGATGGAAACGAGNNGCAAGCAGGTGATTTCGCGGGTGGAAGGATAGCGGGGAAAGGGTAACGTCAGTTCTGTGACTAATCAGATGGTGATCAAGATCGTCCTGGCGGAGGACCACGCCCTGGTTCGAGAAGGCACCCGGCAGATTCTCGAGCAGGAGACCGACTTGAACGTGGTCGGGGAAGCGTCCCGGGGTGACGAAGCCGTCCGGTTGGTCGGTGAACTGCAGCCCGATGTCGTGCTGATGGACATGCGTCTTCCCGGGATCAACGGGATCGAGGCCACCCGGCAGATCCTGGCCCAGGCACCGGGCACGCGCGTGGTCATCGTCAGTGCTCACGAGGACGAGGACTATGTCCGCGAAGCACTGGCGGCCGGGGTGGCAGGCTACATTCTCAAGACAGCTCCGGCCCGGGAACTGATCGAGGGGGTGCGGGCCGCTGCGGCCGGCTCATTGGTCCTCAGCCCGAGCCTCTCTAGTCGGCTGGCCCAGGCCCGCACTCAACCCGCGCGCGCCAGCGACCGCCTGAGCCCTCGCGAGTTGGCCATCCTGCGTGAGATCTCCGGAGGCCGGCCCAACAAGGAGATCGCCAAAGACCTCGGTATCAGCACCCGCACCGTCGAGGGCCATCTCCACAACATCTTTGAGAAGCTCCGCGTCAGCTCCCGAACCGAGGCGGTGGTCTATGCGGCCCACCACGGCATAATTTCGATGGAAGGACCGGGCTCGGCGTGAGTGCGATGGCCCGACCCGCGACGTCGAGAAGGGGGTCATGAGCGCTCGGGAGCCTGTCGTTCCGCATTCCCCGTTGGCAGCGGTGCTGGCCGGAATCGAGGCCGAGAAGATCCGGCTCGCGGATGAGTTGAACACCGACCCCGTGCAGACACTTGCGCATGTCGCCCGGATCCTGCAGAGCGTCCAGGACGTTCCCGGCACACCTCTCTCGGTGCGGCAGGCCGCCAGCGACGCCGGCCTGCTGGCCGGCGAGGTCAGTGCGAGACTTCGCGCTATCGCACGTGATCTCCGGCCGACCATCCTCGATGACCTGGGTCTGGCAGCAGCTCTGAGACAATTGGCCGCCGATTTCGTCGACAGCTCAGGACTCGCACTCCAGGTGGAGATTTCAGGTGTTCCTCAAAGGGGCGTCTCGGAACTGGAAGTGGTGTTGTTCCGCGTAGCGGAGGAGGCTTTGCGCAACGCCGAACTCCACGCCGCCGCCACCCAGATCAACCTGAGCCTGCGACGTCGAGCGGGCAGAATGGTCATGACCATCTCCGACAATGGCATCGGTCTGGACCGAGCGGAGCGCGGGGCTAAGGTGTCCACCGGACTCTGGCAGATGCGAGAACGGCTCAGGTCGGTCGGCGGCCGCCTCGCGATCCGGTCCCCCCCAGCCGGCGGGACCCTGGTCATCGCCTCCGCTCCCGCTGGGGCCTAGGGCCGGCCGGCCTGGGCCCTAAGCCCTAGGGGAAGTAGGCGTCCTCATCAACACGGCATCGGCGGTAAGCGGNNTTGAGGTTCACTCTGGCATCTCATGAGGTTTCAGCCTCTTGTCCATGCAGGTGATTTCACCCGGTCCTTCGGCGCCGATGTGCCCGATGATGAGGGTAATCCAGCTGGCCTCTTGAGCCAACCGGGTCGCGGCGCCGAAGGACCGCAGAGATTTTGGAGATGGCCACGAGTTTCTTGGCGAAGGTGACCGGAAGGGCCGGAACGGCGACTGAGATTCCGGAGCCCAAGTTGGCGACGTTTCTGTTTGCCGACACCCGCTTGAGCCTGCTTTGGCTGATCGTCCGGGTCTCTGTCGGCTGGCAGTGGATCAGTGCCTCAATCGAGAAGTCAAGGGTCCGGGCTGGATCGGGACGGGGGCCGGGTCAGCCCTCAAGGGGTTCGTCGGAGGCTCGATCGCCCCGACGAGCGGTGCGCACGCCAACGTTCAAGGCTGGAACGCGTCAGTGCTCACCGACGTAGTGCTTCTCCACGTCTCAGTCTGGTCGTACGTCGTCACTTTCGGG
>PKXE01000131.1:11062-15901 GCA_003132265.1 Candidatus Dormiibacterota bacterium
GCCCGCGTGATCTGAGTCAGTTGAATCAACACGGTAGCGCTTAGGGCTACCCTCAGGGGAGACATCGACTTGAACCAACCGGCGCCCTACATTCATTGGGCCTTCATCCTCATTTCCCTACCGAATCTGGTCCTGATNNATGCTGGACGCTGAGACGAATAGCGCAGGGCCTCCCGAGGAACAGACCTCCTTCGCCCAAGAGGCCAAGCGCAGCTGGACCCTTCGGCTCCGCAAGTACATTCTGCGCGAGCTGCCGCCCGAGCACCTGCTGCCCGACAACGAGCCGGCCTATGTTGGGTCATGGGTTTACGTGTTCGGGGTCATCACGATCGCGGCTTTGGCCTGGGTGATCATCAGCGGCGTCATCTTGTCGTTCTTCGGTCCGCAGTGGTGGCAGGTGTCGCCCCAAGGCCACTTCGTGAACAGCACCCACTTCTGGAGCGTCCAGATGTTCTTCATCTTCATGGTGCTCCACCTGTGGGGCCAGTTCTTCGCCGCCGGCTGGCGTGATGGGCGGGCGGCCACCTGGATGATCGGCGTGGTGGTGTTTCTGGTGAGTCTGGTCACTGCCTTCACCGGATACCTATCTCAGCAGAACTTCGCCTCCCAGTGGATCGCGATCAACGCCAAGGATGGGGTCAACTCCACCGGGGCGGGGGCCTTCTTCAATGTCCTCAACTTCGGACAGATGTATGGCTTGCACATCCTGTTGTTCCCGGTCATGGTGACCGGGCTAGTCGTTCTGCACATCGTTTGGGTTAGACGACGGGGAGTGGTCAAGCCGCTCGAGCCGGGGATCGCGTCATGATCGGGCGTCGGCAAAAGTGGGACCAGCAAGCTTACTACCGCGGCATTCCAACAGCCCCGTTCGACCTGGTGAAGGAAGTGGCCATTGCCGTGGTGGTGATGCTGGGTGTNNCCAGTCGATTTCGTACAGACCGCCACGGCGGAGTTGCAGGGCGCGACCCTAAGCAGCTCCTACGGGCCGCCCTACAACGGGGGGAGTGGCTCCGTGCAGAGCCTCGGGCCTCTCGCGCCCCAATCGTGGGCAGGCGTGCACCAGCCGGTTAATGCCGCGGTGACCGACGTGCTGGCGCCTCTCCGCATTGGCAGCGTGGGCGATCCCGGGCTCGGCTCGGCGCTCCACCANNATGCGCACGTGGTGAACGCTCAGGTAGTCGTGCCGCATCGGGTCTCTGGCCCGATCGGCACCATGATGCAAGGCCTGCTCACGATGGCCCGTCGCGGCGCACTTGACGCGCTCTTGGTCAGAAGCAGCCACTTCTATCAGACTGATTACACACGCCCACTGCTGTTCATCGGTGACAGCGCATACCTCGCGGGCCTGGCCACCCAGCGGAACCTTCTCGGCAGCCAGTGGGGGATGATGAACGAAACCGGACGGTATCCCGGCCAGGCTTGGCTGTGGCTGTACACGTTCTGGTACCAGATCCCACCGTACAACACCGCCTCGAACGCGGATCTGCTGGTGGTCTTGACCATGGGGCTGCTGACCACGCTGTTGTTGCTCGTCCCGTTCATTCCGGGCCTGCGCGACATTCCGCGCTGGGTTCCCATCTATCGGTTGATCTGGCGGGAGCATTACCGGTACTCACGACCGCCCGACCGGCAGGGACCCTGAGCCGACCCGAGCGCCGGAACCCCCAGTGGGTCGTGCGGGCCTGCGGTGAGTAGACGTGTCGTGCCAGCTAGGCGCCATTCGCCGTCGCTCAGCCCTGGAGCCCAGTCCGAAGCTTGGTGCCGTGGGGGCTGCCCCAGCCGGTGCACGGGTCCCATCCCGGTCCGGCCCGGTAGGCGCCGTTGTTGCCCTTGGTGATGTCGCGAGTGACACCCTCCAGCTCCAGCTGCTGGTAAAGGATGGGGTTGAGGAAGCCGGGACTGTGACCAAGAGCCTGGGCGCAGCGGACTAGCAATGCGGCCCAGAGCGGGGCCACCGCACTGGTGCCGCCGAAGACCGCTCGCTGGCCGTCGACCAGAACCTGGTATCCCGTTTCGGGGTCAGCGTTGCCGGCTACGTCGGGGACTCCCCGGCCCGCCTTGTGTCCGGCGTCAGCGGAGGGCGGGACGTGAGCCTGGGCCTGCCAACCCGGCCGGGCGAACACGGCGCTGACCCCGCCGCCCGTCGCCCCACCCTGGGACCCGTCGTTCCAGGTCACCTCGGCCTCGATGACCCCAGCCTTAGACGTGAGCCGGGTACCGCCGCAGGCCAGCACATGGGGACTGGACGAGGGAAAGTCGACGTGCGCCTGACCGTCCTGGAGGCCGTCGGCGGAGCCATTGTCACCCGCGGCCACGCAGACGCTCACCCCCAGCAGGGCGGCGTCCTGGAAAGCCTGATCGAAGGCCGTCATAGTGGCCTTGGGCCACTTCGCTTCGGGTCCCCCCCAGCTGATCGAAATCACCGAAGGCCGGTTGCTCTCATCGTGGAGGGCGGCATTGATAGCCGCGAGGAATCCCTGGTCNNCAACCTCGATGTCGAGCATCACCTCCCCGTCGGGACCGTCCTGGGCCCCAGTCGGGTGGTTAGCGCCTCCGGCGACCGCAATCGCGACCAGCTCGGGGGCCGGCAGGCCGAGCCCACCGAAGTAGGTGGCGACATCAGCGGCCCGGTAGCCACCTCCCAGCTCGATGAGGCCAACGCACTCTCCAGCGCCGCTCGTTCCTGCGGGGAATCCGTAGAGGGCCGCCAGGTGATTTGGCAAATAGCTGAGCGGCGCAGCCTGGGCCAACTCCCCGACCGGTTGCGGCAGCGGCAGCGGCCGGAAATGGGGTCTCGCCACCGGCAGCGTATCCAGGCCGAGCACCGCCACCACCTGGTCAGTGAGCGCACTCGGGACCGAGGCGAAGCCTCGGGAGGACCTGAATTCACCGCCGCTCCCAGAGCATCGGCGGAGGTCCACATCAAAGAGTTCGCCAAGGCGCCGCAGCCGGCCCTTGATCAGGGCGGTACGGCGGTCGGCGGCGATCGAGACCAGCTCAACTCCCATCGCAGAGCTCCAATCCCGAAGGGAGGCCACGTCATCCGGGTGGGCGCCCCGGACGTCCACCAATTGCCCCCTCGACAGATGCGCCCGGAGCCGGGGGACGACCAGCCCGATGTCCTCGGGAGCCGGCGGTGAAGTATCCGGCCGGGGCCGCAGCACCAGCGTGATGGTGGCCTCCTCAGCTGGATCGGCCGGTCCAAGATCGGTCCAGCCGGGTTCAGGTGCCGTCGAGGCCGGGTCGGGAGCGGGCGGGGTCCCGGAGGTCAGGGGGGAGCCCAAATCCGCAAGTTCCATGTCCGTCAGTATCGCCAAGGCGAGCGGATATGGGGCCATTGAACTCTCCCCCTCGCCGGCAGCAGCGCACCCGGCTCCGGTGCGAACTCGCGGGTCCTGCCGACGGCTGGCAATCTCCGGGCGAGGTGGTCGGTGGCTGACTTAGACGAGCTGATCGCGGAGGCGGAAGCCCACCCGATGGAGGGCTGGGAGTGGGACTGGCGAGGCGCCCGGCTGACCAGTTCACCACTTCCCTGGAGCTACCGGGAGATCGTGCAGCGACTGGCCCGGGACTCGCCAGACCGGCTCGACCTAGGCACCGGAGGCCGGCGAGTGGCTGGCCAAGCTCGCCACCCTGCCCCCCCACATCGTCGCAAGGGAGGGCTGGGCTCCCAACGTTGCCCGCGCCAGGGCCCGGCTGGAGCCGCTCNNGACGAGCCACCGCTCCCCTTCGCCGACGGCTCCTTCCACCTGGTCGCTAGCCGCCATGAGGCCTTCGTGGCCAGCGAAGTGGCGCGAGTGCTGGCGAGGGGCGGGCGCTTTGTGACCCAGCAGGTGGCCGACGACGAGGGGCTCCGGAAGCTGCTCGGAATCACTCCGGTGCGCCTGATCACTCCCGTGTGGGACCTGAAGCTCGCCGCCTCCCAGGTCGAGAGCGCCGGCCTCAAGGTGACCGACGGGGGCGAGACAACTCAGGTGGAGATGATCGCCGACATCGGAGCTTTGGTCTGGTGCCTCAACGCGATCCCGTGGGCGGTTCCAAACTTCTCCCCAGGGGCGTTCCGAGAGCGCCTGCTGGAGCTGCACCAGCTCAGCCAGGTGGCCCCGCTCCAATTCGGCAGAGGTGCCTTCTGGCTGCTCGCGGAGGCCTGAGGGCGACCGGGTCGCGGCCGGTCTAGCGCTCCTGGGCTAGACCCCTGGTGATCTGGACCAGGGCCACGAAGCTGCGGAAGACGGACAGCGCGTCGTCACCCTCGATCAGAACCTCAAGCTGGCCCAGGGATCGGACTCCGCGAATCTGGACAGCCACCTCAGCCAGGTCGGCATTTCGGAGCTGCACCGCTAGCCGATAGGGAGCGCTGAGGTTCGGCGGCGGAATCTCCCGCAATCTAGAGAGGGCCTTGATCGCCCCGTCGTGTATCAGCCGACGAGCTATCGTGGGATGAAGGCTGCGCGCCGCCAGCCGGGTCACCGAATGCTTGACCACTGCCATCTCCGCCCCCGGGAGCAGCGGCTTGGCCTGAGCGGCCGTGTGCTGGTCGCCGCTGATGAGCGCCACCGGCACCTGGTAGTGACTGGCCACCAGCGCATTGATTCCGCTTTCCCCGACCAGATAGCCGTTGAGCGTGACGCCCTGGATGGCCGCTGGATTGTAAGTGTGGGAGAGGACCGAGGCAGCTCCGTCCACGGCTCCGTGGTACCCGACGAAGAAGATCGCGTCGAAGCCCTCATCGAGCCCCTCCATCATGTAGAGGGGCTTGTGCTGCCCGGAGCAGTACTCGGCCTCGCCGTGGAGTTGGTCGGGCGCCAGATTACGCATGGCCCCGTGGGAGTCGTTGAC
>PKXE01000032.1 GCA_003132265.1 Candidatus Dormiibacterota bacterium
CTTCACTCACTACGTGCCCTCCCCGCGGAGTCGGCTGCGCGCGTTCCTCGATGCGCAAGCGTGTGCCGAGGCCATCGTCGGCTGACCTCAGGCTTGGAGTCAGCGGCTGAGGCCGGTTGTTCCTGTCGCGAGCCCCGGCGCCCTTGCCGTGGACTGGGCTGGCCTTGACCGGCCCCGGCGCGTCGGTGGCCACCGCATCCGGTCCGGTCGGCCACTGACGGCCGCCACCCTCGGGCCAAGCATGAGGGGTGCCCCGGCACCGGGAACGAGGCCGAGGCACTTCAGCGGCCGATCGCGCGATACGTGAACCCCGCTTTGGCAAGAACGACGGGCGAAAGCAGGTTACGGCCATCGATTAGCCCGGCCCTTAGCATGGTAGCGGCGAGCCCTGCCCAGGGCAGATCGCGGAACNNCCTCCCACCCCGTGACCAAGACGAAGGCATCTGCGCCGACCGCCATCTCGGCCACCGTCTCCCCGAGCCGGATACCGGGGAGCGGTATCTCCTTCACCACTGGGTCGTAGGCCGAGACGCTTGCCCCAGAGGCAGCAGTCGCCGTGCGCTATCCAGGCTCGGAGCATCGCGCAGGTCGTCGGTGCCGGGCTTGAACGATATCCCGAGAAGCCCGATGTGGCTTCCCGGGAGAACGTGCAATTCTCGCTGAAGCATGCGCACCACGACGCCTCTTTGCCGCTCGCTAACCGTCATGACGGCCGCCAGCAGCGGCGGGTCCAGTTCGTACTCGCGTGCGGTATTCATGAGACCCTTCATATCCTTACCAAGACAGTTGCCGCCCCAGTCGATACCGGCATTGAGAAAATCGCGCCCTATCCGGTGATCCACCCAATTCCGTCGGCTACGTCCTGCACGCTCACTCCGAGCGCAGAACATGGCGATGCCAGCTCCTTGATGAAACTGTGCTTCGCGGCCACAAAGGCGTTCGCAGACTACTTGATCAACGCGGCGGACATCACCCGTGCGACCATCACCCGAGGCAGGGAGGTACCTGACGGTACCGCAAACTGGTCGGTCGACAAGCTCCGCTCGAGGATGGGAGGGGGTAGGGCGTTGAGCCGCTGGCGTCTGCCTCCGAAGCAGCGCCCAAGACGAGCCGGTCTGGAAACAACGTGTCGAAGACCGCCTTGCCCTCCCGAAGGAATTCCGGTAAGCTGCTGATGGAGAACACATCCCCACGCGACGTCGTCTGGTCAGTGCGCCCCGGCGGCAGCAACTCGTTGATCAGTTCTCCGAGCAGCCGGACCATGCCAACTGGTACCGTGCAGGTGTTGACAATCAACATGGGCTCGATGACCGAGCGCTGTGCGAGGACTGTGGCGAGGCTAGTGGTGGCGGACCGAAGGAGCGAGAGGTCGACGTCTCCATCGGAATCAAGCGGCGACGGCGCGGTGAGGAGGGTGACGGCGGCGTCGGCCAGGCTCGCGTAATCGGTCGTAAACCGGAGGCGCGCTGAACTCTGAACTAACAGCGATGCGAGGTCGGTCGCGAAGAACGGTAGGCGCCCACGGGTCAGGTCTGCCGTACGGTCTTCGTCAATATCGAGCACCGTTGCGTGATGTCCGCAAACGGCTAGACACACGGCGGTCGTGAGGCGGACGTGTCAAGACCCAACGATCGCTATTAGCCAGTCTTCCCCCTAAGAAGGGATTTGCTAAGGCCGAACTGGTCCCGCGGATGTCCCGTGGAGTAGCCGGTATCGGTACGTCGACGCGGCGCACGGCGCGTGGTTGAGCGTAGCGGTCCTGGACGACTGGGACCATCCGCGCCGTGATGCCAGAAGGGACACGACCGTGATACGCCGGATCGAAGTGGGGCCAACACCTCGGTGGCCGCCAATCGCGGCACCGAGGTCGGCAGCTAGCCGGTAGGTCCATCGCCAGCGTCCTACGGCGAAGGCGGCGGTGGGTGGAGGCAGCCTTCGCGCTAACGAGGCTCGCCGCTTGGGACAAGATGGCCGGCACAGCGAGCCCGGTCGCCGCTGATGGGCGGCGCCGCGGGACGGACTGAAGGGGCCCCGTTTGTCAGTCCAGAGCAGGTGAGCGACTGAGGCCGGGGCGCGTGAGCGGCGCAGCCAGGTGACGCGTCTACCTCTGGCCGGACAGGTCCTCTCGCACGCCCACTGGTTCTGGCGGGTCTGGATTGCAGATTTCGTTGCACCGGTACCGAGGGGGTCACGCCTCGGCTGAGGGGAGAAAAGGGCGACCTAGTCTGGGCGAAAGGAACGGCGATTCCGGACCCACCGGTCTCCGTCACGTTCCGGCTTCTCCAAGTGTGTTGGGTCGTCTTGGACAGAGCTACAGCAGAACCCGGATGCAAAGGGAACGACTGGTCCTGGCGCGAGGCCGGTTCTGGTCGTATCTGAACATGAGTCAGACGGCACCAGTCGCTACACCACCAGGTTCCCTGCCGTTGCTCCCGCCACCACCGGTTCGACCGACAAGCGGCGTCCCCTCGTGGTGAGGACCGGACTGGGCACCTTGGGGGCCACTCTCGCCGCGGCGGCCCTCGTCGTAAGTATCTCCTGGATTGGGCACAATGCTGCCCCGTCGCACCGCACGACAGTGAGCTTGCCGGATAGGTCAGGCGCTCCCCTGCGTAGTCCCGCGGTGCTGGCAGTCCCGTCCCCCGCGACGACCCAGACGAACATGGCTACGCCTACTCCTTGGCCGCTGAGGGCCGCGGTGGCGCTAGGTACCGAACATACCCCAACCCTAGTTTCGCTCTCGACTCCCACGCCCCCCCCTGCGCGGCCGCTTGTCGTCACGCCGCCTGTAGTC
>PKXE01000154.1:0-1277 GCA_003132265.1 Candidatus Dormiibacterota bacterium
TCCTTGACCGTGAGCAGCGCCGCCATCTAGCGCAGCGAAGGATCGAAGAGATCCCTCAGACCGTCGCCGAGCAGGTTGAAGCAGAGCGTGGTGAGGCAGATCGCCACCCCGGGGACTATGGCGATCCAGGGATCGTTGTAGATGTAGGTCTGAGCGGTGGCGAGCATGTCACCCCAGGACGGCGTCGGCGGCTGCACCCCCAGCCCCAGAAATGACAGCAAAGCCGAGCCCAGGATGGCGCCGGGGATGGACACCGTGGCCTGGACCAGCAGCGGGCTGAGCATGTTGGGGAACAGGTGCCGAAAGAGGATCGACCGTTCCTTGACCCCGGTCACGATGGCCGCCTGGACGAAGTCCTGCTCCCGCAGCGCCATCGCCTCGGCCCGGGCGATGCGGACGGCACCGGGCAGCTGCGCGATCCCCAGGGCCACGATGATGTCCTGCAGGGAGGGACCGTAGATCGCCGCCAGACCGACCGCGATTAGAAGGAACGGGAAGGCCAGGACCACGTCAGTGATACGCATCGCGATCATGTCCACCGCCCCGCGGTAGAAGCCCGAGGCGATCCCGATCGGGATCGCGATCGCCATCGCCAGCAGGGTGGCCAGCACTCCCACTTCCAGGGTCGACTGGNNGGCGCGAAAACGGCGACCGCGACCACAAACACCACTCCGACCAGACCGATCACGGCGGGAGGTCGGCGGGAGAACCGCCGCCACCATCCCCCCCGAGAGCGCGAGGTCGCCGTCTGGGCGGGTTCGGTCTCGGTCAGGGTGGCGGTCGTCAACCCGGCTCCCCGGCGAGACGGACCTTGGGGCTCAGCACCATATAGATCAGGTCCATCAGCAGGTTGATGAGGATCACGATCGCGGCCGTCAGCAGCGCCACCGCCTGGATGGTCGGGTAGTCCCGCTGGAAGACGGCGTTGATGGTCAGCTGGCCGATCCCGGGCAGCCCGAAGACCTCTTCAGTGACCGCCACCCCAGAGAGCAGAATGCCGAACTGGAGCCCGATTACGGTGGCGACGGTGACCAGGCTGTNNGGCCCTTGGCCCGGGCGGTGCGCACGTAGTCGGACCGCAGTGTCTCCAGCATCCCTGATCTGGTCTGACGCATCAGCACCGCTGCCACGCCGGTTCCCAGCACGAAGGCGGGCATCACCATGTGGAGGAGGTTTTCCCCGGGATCGGTGCTGAAGGACACGAAGCCGGAGGAGGGCAGCACCGAGAAGTGGACCGAGAGCAGCAGGATCAGCATGATCCCGAACCAGAAGCTGGG
>PKXE01000154.1:1288-4897 GCA_003132265.1 Candidatus Dormiibacterota bacterium
TGATCGGAAAGGCGTTGCCGATCTCGGTGGAGACCGGCATCCCGGTGACCGGCGAGCTGCCGAGGTTGATGCGGACCAACTGTCCCACCCAGTCGATGTATTGAACCGGAAGTGGGTTCTCCAGGCCGTACTCGCGGTTCACCGCAACCAGGGCGGCCGGACTGAGGTTGGCGTTCCCCGAGAGGGCGGTGGCCGGGCTGCCCGGCACCGCCCTCACCCCGAGGAACACCACAATCGAGGCGATCACCAGAGTGATCAGCGAGATCCCGGCCCGGCGCAGGAGGTACGCCCTCACCGGTGACTCGCACCGGTGAGGACTCGCCTAGCCCGGGAGCCAGATTGGATCCCGGTCGGCATCAGGACTTGGTGATGCCGACTGTGGCGAAGTGAAGCAACCCGTCGGGGGTGAAGGAGACGCCCTGCACCGACTTCGGGTACGCGATCTGGTTGCTGAGCGAGAACAGGAAGATGATCCCATTGTACGGAAGCATCACCTTCTCAGCTTTGTAGTAGAGCGCCTTCCGCCCGGCGACGGTGGTGGTTTTCAGCGCCTGAGTCAGGTCCTGAATCAGGGCCGGGGGACCCTCGCCGGTGTAGTCGTTGGGGTTGCCCTGGGTGAAGAAGGGCGTGATGTTCTGGTCAGGATCGACCCGGCCCGACCAGCCGATGTCGAAGAGCTGGTAGTTGCCGGCGTCAGCCTCGGACAGCGCTGTGGTGAACTCGGTTTGCTGGACGGTGATGTTGAAACCGGCCGCCGCGGCCTCAGTCGCCTCGATCTCCCCCTGCNNCTTGGCCTTGGCGATGTTGGGCGACGAGCAGTCCAGCTTGGTGTAGTACACGCTGCTGGGGCTGATCGGTCCACAGTTGGGGATATCGGCGCCGTTGTAAGCGACCTTGTTGATGGTATTGCGGTTGAGGGTCAGGGCCAACGCCTCGCGCAGATCGGCATGGGTCGCCAGCGGATTGTTGGCGTCCGTAGCCGGCTTCAGATAGCCCGCCCCGTTGCTGACGTTGATGTCAATCCCCTCGTAGCCGTTGGAGGTCAGCTGAGCGGCGTTGTACGAGGAGTTCTTGGTGAGCAGCGCATAGTCGTTGGGGGGCAGGCATCCCGGGCCGGCCAGGTTGATCGCTCCCGAGAGCAGGTCCGCGTAGCAGGTGGCGGGGTCAGTGATCACCGTGAAGATGAGGGTCTTGATGTGCGGCGCCGCCCCGTAGTAGTCGGTGGACCGAGACAGAATCACCTCGTTCAGCGAGGCCCGTGACCGGAAAGAGAACGGCCCCACGCAGACCGGATTCTGGTCAAAATTCGTCCCCTCGCGGGCCAACGCCGTCGGCGACATCACGATGCCGGGGCGGTCCGACAGGATGCTGGACAGAGAGGCGTCGGGCTGGGAGAGGTGAAGCTGAACTTCCAGCGTGTTGACCAACGTGATGCTAGTGATCGGTTTCAGATTCAGCGACTCTGCTGACGTTGGGAGGGTCTGCATCCGCTCTAGTGAGGTCTTGACCGCGGCGGCGGTCATAGCCGTGCCGTCGTTGAACTTCACCCCCTTGCGCAGGTGGATGGTGTACAGCAATCCCCCATCGGTGATGGTCGGCAGGGCTGTGGCCAGCACCGGGACCACCGCCATTGTCGAGCTGATCCCATAGAGGCTCTGACACATGTTGGTGAAGATGATGCGACCCACAAAAGTGTCCTCAGTTGTCGGGTCCAGCGCGTCCGGAGCGTTGGGGATCCCGACCATGACCGTGCCGCCGTTCTCCACCTTGGGGGTGGTCTTCGCGGCCGTCGGCACGGTCATGCAGACGGTGAGCAGAACGGCGCCGGCGGCAATCAAGGCACCGGCCCTTAGCCTCCTAGGGAATCGCGTAATGACGTTCATGATCTCCAGCTGACCTCCTCTACCTCGACAGGATGTCGCAGTACTGCCGCGACGGCTCTACGACCAACCCCGCTCGCGCCAGCACCAGCGCTGGGTCGACCGGAATCGGCAAAAAGGAAAGGTTCCGGGACCGCCCAGCGGAGTCCCCACCGATGAACTTGGAAAACTGCGTCGGTGCGGCCCTCCTTAGAGGGGGTGGAGCCGGCTCCAGGTGGGGTCGAAGCGATC
Source organism: Candidatus Dormiibacterota bacterium (assembly GCA_003132265.1). Lineage (GTDB taxonomy): Bacteria > Chloroflexota > Dormibacteria > Aeolococcales > Bog-877 > Bog-877. The sequence continues at coordinate 3,400 of PKXE01000154.1, forward strand.
GACGCACGTGCCACGCGTGGCTCCTCCTCTTGCCCGTCTTACGGCTCTGCTGCCGCGCCGCCAATCGAGATGGGTGCCCTGCGGGACCCCCGGGACTCCGATGGCAGGCCGACTGTATACCACGCACCAGGAGCATGTAAAGACTTCGACGAGGGTCCGTCCGGCCTCCCGCTCGAGCGCCTCAGGCGATCCCCCTGCCGCCCACCCAACACCGGGTCGGTGGCTGCGACGAGGCTGGCTCACGCCCTTCCTCAAGTGGCCTTGGCGGCTGTCCAGCCGGCCTTATGAGATCCGTTGAGCCCCCGCGAGTCCTCGACCGGTCGGACCCCTCCGGTGTCGAGAGGCGCCAGTTTCCCGCCCTGCTGGGATCCCGCAGCTGGGTAAGAGGGAGAGTCACTGATAGAGTTTGGCAGGGTTCGGTTGGTATATCTCACGCCACACGCCAATGTCGACGGTCGCGACCCGGGCTGAGCGTGGCACCCCGGAGGGGCACATGACGGCGGTGACCTCCATGCCAGGACCGGGAAACGCTCAGGTGGAAGAACGTTCACCAGTGACAGGCCGTGAAGTATCGAGACCGCACGCGATAGGGCAGGAGGGTATGGCTGCTCAGGTTGAGCAGGCCGACGCGGCTCCCGAATCCAAGAGCGGCATCAGTCTGGAGCGACTGGATGCTGAATTATTGCGGGCGGATCGCGCCTACGACACACTCAAACGCGCCATCATGGCGAAGCGGATCCATGACAGTCGTGAGGACCTCCGGCTGGCTGAGCGGGGGCTCGCCCGCGATCTTGGTATCAGCCGCACTCCGGTTAGGGAGGCGCTGCTCAGGCTTCAGCACGAAGGCCTGGTGCGCACCCTGCCACGACGCGGCGTTTTTGTAGTCCGCAACCGGAATCGCAGCCAGCTTGAAGTGGAATCAAGCACGGTTCGCTGGCGAGCACCGCTCAGCCATGGGCGGCGAGGTAGATTACATGGTTGCCCCGACAGAGGACTTTGCGCAAGGCACCGTGCGCTTCGCCGACGAGTCTGGACGTGAGATGGTGGTACCGGCGATCACTTCATGGGTGTACGTCGGCCCTGGGTTGCGAATTCATTTCGAAGCGCTCGGACCCGAGTACGCGTTCGAAAGTGACAGTCTGGTCAGTGGCGCTTCAATTTTCTTTTCCCGCAAAGTGGACAGAGCGCCGGGCGGAGATCCCCTGGAAAAGCAGAACGCAGAGCAAGGGCTCTTGCCGCTCTTCGAGGATGAGGCGGCCACCTATGGGTTCGTGCTGGAGGATCGACACATGGTCTCTGCTTTTCGAGAAGGGGTGCAGCCCGAAGAGAGCTTCCACGATGGCGTTGAGGTCATGACCTTGCTCATGGCGTTGTATCGCTCGGCAGAGGAGGGCCGCACGATAACTCTGCCAGACGCGACACTGGAGGCCTTTCAGGTGTTAGGAAGCCAATCCGCCCCAGCGTTGAGCACCTTTCCCTTGTGTATTGCCCTCCCTCT
>PKXE01000116.1 GCA_003132265.1 Candidatus Dormiibacterota bacterium
ACCGCCCTGGTTGCCGGATTGCCGGAATTCGCTTCTGTCGATGTCCGCCCGCAGGTAGCTGCCGAGGAGGCCGGCCTCCACCTCGCCACCCCCTGAGCCCGGGCGGTCAGATTCGCTGAGCTACAACACACCACGAATACGGGTTCTTGACAGGTGCCACCTTCCCCCCTAGGATCTTGCGATGGGCGCAGGGTCGGGTTTATCGAGCCGAGGGGTCGACCCCGCCCGCGGCGTGCCGCCCGCTCGGTGGTGCGCCTTCGCGAGCCAGGCGGTTGGCGTTCCCGCTGAAATGCTCTCCTCCCTTTCCCGTTATTTCGCTTGCGCCCAGATAGGAGGCACCAGCCCATGACAGCTACCCCAGGTAATTCGAACGGCAGCAAGTCGGGTGGTGCTGACCGCCAGGCCGAGGAGTTGAAGCGCGACTGGGAGAGCAGCCGGTGGCAGGGTATCTCCCGGCCCTACTCCGCCGAGGAGGTGGTCCGGTTGCGGGGCTCAATCCACGTTGAGCAAACCATTGCCAGGCGAGGTGCCGAGCGCCTCTTCGAGATGCTGACCAACTCCGGGTACGTTCCGGCCCTGGGTGCTTTGACCGGGCAGCAGGCGGTGCAGATGGTCAAGGCTGGCCTGAAGGCGATCTATCTCTCCGGATGGCAGGTGGCTGCCGATGCCAACCTCGCCGGGGAGACCTATCCGGACCAGAGTCTCTACCCGGCCAACAGCGCCCCGGCCCTGGCCCGGCGGCTTAACAACGCGATGCTCCGGGCCGACCAGATCGCCTGGGCCGAGGGACACCACGACGGCGACTGGGTAGTCCCGATCGTGGCCGACGCCGAGGCAGGATTCGGCGGTCCGCTGCACGCCTTCGAATTGATGAAGTCGATGATCGAGTCGGGGGTCTCGGCGGTCCACTTCGAGGATCAGCTGGCCTCGGAGAAGAAGTGCGGCCACCTGGGTGGCAAGGTTCTGGTTCCGACCAGCCAATTTGAGCGGACCCTGGTCGCGGCCCGGCTGGCCAGCGATGTGCTCGACGTCCCGACTCTGCTGGTGGCGAGGACTGACGCCCTGAGCGCCACCTTGCTGACCAGCGACATCGACCCTCGCGACCAGGAGTTCCTCGCTGGCGAGCGCACCTCCGAGGGCTTCTACCGAGTCCGCCCCGGCATCGAGCCGGTGATCGCCCGCGGGCTGGCGTTTGCTCCCCTGGTGGACGCCCTCTGGTTCGAGACCTCCACCCCGCACATCGAGGAGGCGGCCCAGTTCGCGGAGGCGATTCACGCCNNGAGGTGGCCGCCTTCCAGTGGCGCCTGGGGGAGCTGGGCTACCGGTTCCAGTTCGTGACCCTGGCTGGCTTTCATGTCGCCAACAGCTCGATGTTCGAGCTGGCCAAGGGGTACGCGGAAGAGGGCATGAGCGCCTACGTGCGGCTCCAGCAGCGCGAGTTCGAGTTGGAGCAACACGGCTACACCTCGACCCGGCACCAAACAGAGGTCGGGGCCGGCTACTTCGACGCGGTGCTGGAGACGGTCACCGGGGGCGAGAGCGCCACCCTGGCGCTGCAAGGGTCGACCGAGGAGGACCAGTTCGAGTCCACGCCGGCCGCATGACGNNGAGCGGGTGCTCACCCCCGCGGCTCTGGCCTTCGTCGCCGTCCTCCAGCGGGAGCTGGGGCCCACCAGGGAAGCGCTCCTGGAGGCCCGCGACGTGAGGCAGCGACGGCTGGACGAGGGTCAGCTGCCCGACTTTCTCCCCGAGACCGCCGCCATCCGCGAGGACCCGAGCTGGACGGTGGCGCCTCCGCCGCCTGACCTCAACGACCGCCGGGTCGAGATCACCGGTCCGGTGGAGCGGAAGATGATGATCAACGCCCTCAACTCCGGGGCCAGCGTCTTCATGGCCGATTTCGAGGACGCCAACTCGCCCACCTGGGCCAACTGCCTGGAGGGCCAGAGCAACCTGATCGACGCCGTGGAGCGGACCATCTCCCTGGAGTCCGGGGGCAAGAGCTACCAGCTGGACCAGCAGACCGCGACCCTAATGGTGCGGCCGAGGGGCTGGCACCTACCTGAGAAACATGTTCTCGTCGATGGCGAAGCGGTCTCGGCCAGCCTCTTCGACTTCGGGCTGTTCATCTTCCACTGCGGCGCGAGGCTGCTGGAGCGGGGATCCGGCCCCTACCTCTACCTGCCCAAGCTGGAGAGCCACCTCGAGGCCCGGCTCTGGAACGACGCCTGCCGCCTCGCCGAGGACCACCTCGGGATCCCTCGTGGATCGATCAGGGCGACGGTGCTGATCGAGACGGTGCTGGCCGTTTTTGAGATGGAGGAGATCCTCTATGAGCTCCGCGAACGCTCCACCGGGCTGAACGCCGGCCGCTGGGACTACATGTTCTCGATCATCAAGAAGTTTCGCGACAACCCAGCGTTCATCCTTCCCGACCGCAGCTCGGTGGTGATGACGGTCCCCTTCATGCGGGCCTACACCGAGCTCTTGGTCAAGACCTGCCACCGGCGCCGGGCCCACGCCATTGGCGGCATGGCGGCCTTCGTCCCCAGCCGCCGTGATGCCGCCCTCAACCAGCTGGCCCTGGAGCGGGTGCGCGACGACAAGCTCCGCGAGGCCGGGGACGGCTTCGACGGCACCTGGGTCGCCCACCCGGACTTGGTCCCCGTCGCCCGTGAGGTGTTCGACGCGGTCCTGGGCTCGCGGGCCCATCAGGTCGACCGGCGACGCGATGAGGTGGTGGTGACGGCGAGTCAGTTGCTCGACGTGGCGGCCACCCCGGGGGAGATCACCGAGGCGGGAGTTCGGCTCAACGTCAAGGTGGGCATCCAGTACTTGGCCTCCTGGCTGCAGGGCGTCGGAGCGGCGGCCATCAACAACCTGATGGAGGATGCCGCCACGGCGGAGATCTCCCGCTCGCAGATCTGGCAGTGGGTTCACCACCAGAAGATCCCCCGGGAGCAGGTGCTGGCCATCAGGGCCGAGGTGATCGCCGAATTGGGCGACGCCTACCGGGAGGCGGGGGAGCTCTTCATCGAGGTGGCGCTGGCCCCGGAGTTCGTCCCCTTCATGACCATTCCGGCCTATCGACTGCTTCCCTGACCCAGGGCGCTGAAGGAGCTGTCACAACCGCTGAATCTACGCTGATATCCCTTGCCCAGCTTGAGTTCCTCTGCTATCTTCGGCCCAGGTTGGCATTGCGAGTGAGATTGAGGGTGGTGGCGCAGCCCGTCCCGGGCGTTACGCCGCTGACTGCTCACCCAGGGAGGCGCTGAAAGGATGGCCAAACGGCCCAATCCGGTGGAGGCAGTGGAGGCCCCCGTCCGCTACGGCGAGGCCGAGGGCGGCGGCTGCGACCAGGCCGGTTGCGAGAACCAGGAGGCGTTTCGCTGCCTATACCGGGACCGGCGCGCCGTGGACTGCTCCTGGGTGGCCTGCGCCGAGCACCTGAAGGTGGTCGGCGGCCGGGCGTACTGCCTGCGCCACGCCAGCATCGTCGAGGTTCTGACGATGGCCGTGGAGCAGGGCACCCAGGTGCTCCCCCCCGACCTCGACAACCGCTGTGCCTCTTTGGTGATGTGGGTAGCCCGGGACCTTGACGAGCCGGTGGTGGAGCGCCTCGTTCGCTGGGGCGACTCCGGCATGAGCATCATCAACGACCCCGCCATCCGCTACTCCCGTCCCGACCGGCTGCGCCAGGAGTCGGGCCACTGGGAAAGGGTCTGGGCGCTCGCCAATCGCACCGGGATCCTGCTCCGGGTCGGGCTGCGGGTGGAGGACAGCCGTCCCGAGACCGTCATCCTGACCGGTGGCGCCACCCACCTGGTCTCGACCATCCCCCCCTGGATCCAACGCCACCTGTCAGGCGAGTCCGGCCGGGCCTCCCAATCGGACCTGGTCGAGCGGCTGGCGTTCCAGCAGCAAATGCTGCTGGCGCTGGACAACTACGTGGAGAAGTACGGGGTCACCTTCCCCAACCTGCTGGTCCCGACCCGGGTCTGAGGCCAGCGCCCCGAGCCGAGTCGCATAATCTGGCCATGGCCTACGAGGCGATCGTCCCCACTCAGCCTGGCGTCGCCACCCGGCACCAGCCGGAGTACCAGGCCGACTACCTGACCTTCAGCCGCAGCTACACGGTGGACGTCACCTACCGCTGCTTCAGGCGGTGCGGCTATTGCGAGTACCGCCAGGATGANNCGTTGCCGCGAGGTTCTGATCATGGCCGGAGAGCAGCCCTGGCGGCTGCCCGACCTGGGCCTGGCTGATGAGGACGCCTTCGTCGACCTGGTCGAGGAGATCTGCCGCCGGGCGATGCGGCGAGGGCTGCTCCCTCACACCAATGTGGGGCTGCTGTCGCGCTCCAGCCTTGCCCGGCTCCAGCCCTGGAACGTCTCGATGGGCCTCATGCTCGAGACCGGGACCGACCAGATCCGAGCCCACGCCATGGGCGGGGGCAAGCGCTACCAGGAGCGGCTCGACCACCTGGATGCCGCTGGCGAGCTCGGCATCCCCTTCACCACGGGGATCCTGGTCGGGATCGGGGAGACCGAGCCAGACCGGCGCCACGCCCTGGAGCTGATCAGGGACTGCCACCTGCGGCACCACCACATCCAAGAGGTCATCGTCCAGAACTTCATCCCCAAGCCGGGCACGCCGATGGCCGACCACAAGGCCCCGGATCCGGAGACGGTGCGGGCGGCGGTCCAGCTGGCCCGAGAGATCCTGCCCAGCGATGTGGCGGTCCAGGTCCCGCCCAACCTCAACTTCGCCAATTGGCCGGAGTTGGTGGGGGCCGGGGCCACCGACCTGGGCGGCATCTCCATGGACGGCGACTCGGTCAGCCCCGAGTACGACTGGCCCAGCGAGGGGGAGCTGGCGGCCAAGGCGAGGACGCTTGGCTTCCACCTGCAGGAGCGGCTGCCGGTCTACCAGGAGTCACTGGCGGAGCTCCAACCGGCCGCCGACCGGCTCCGCCAGGAGCTGGTCGGGGACACCGTGACCTACGTCGTCAACCGCAACGTCAACATCAGCAATGTCTGCGTCGGGACCTGCACGTTCTGCGGTTTCCGACGGAGCTCAGTCAAAGCCAAGGGCGCCTACTTTCATGACCACGACACCGTCTTCGCCAAGCTCCAGGACGCGGTCTCGCGCGGCGCCACCGAGGTATGCATGCAGTCCGGGCTCACCCCGGAGCTGAACCTCGCCTTCTACGACTCGCTCTTTCGGGAGATCAAAGAACGCTGGCCCACCCTGCACCTGCACGCTCTGTCGCCGGAGGAGATCCGCTACATCGCGGCGGAGTCCGGGAGATCGGTGGAGGACGTCCTGCGCCAGCTCAAGGATGCTGGCCTGGGCACTTTGCCAGGCACCGCCGCCGAGATTCTGGTCGACGAGGTGCGCAAAATCCTCTGCCCAGAGAAGCTGACCGGGGCGGAGTGGGTGGAGATCGTCAAGACCGCTCACCGGGTGGGGATCCAGACCACCTCCACCATCATGTACGGCCACATCGAGACCCCCTGGCACCGCCTCCAGCACCTGGAGGTGATTCGCAATCTGCAGCGGGAGACCGGGGGAATCAGTGAGTTTGTGCTGCTGCCCTTCCAGGTCCAGAACAACACCCTCGGCAAATACTTCGGCATCCGCCAACCGCTGACCCTCGAGGATTCCCTGCGCTTCACCGCCTTCTGCCGGCTCTATTTCGGCAGTGACATCCCCAACATTCAGACCAGCTGGGTGAAGCTCGGCCCGCAGGGGGTGGCGGAGTCGCTGCGCTGGGGAGCTAATGATTTCGGGGGAACTTTGATGGAGGAGTCGATCACCCGGATGAGCGGCGCCGACCACGGCCAGAACCTCGATCCCTCGGAGATCGAGGCCGCCATCCGGAGCGTGGGCCGGACTCCGCGGGAGCGCGACACCCTCTATCGGCCGGTCACGGCGCGGCCGCGCGACCAGGAGCTCGTCGTCGCCGCCGCCACCTCCGCGACGGCCGGCTGAGGCTCACGCCGAGAGCGATCCCCGGCACCAGGCAGACCGCCTCGACGGCCCTGCTCAGCAGCTCATTGGCCCCTTGGGCGGGAATCAGCAGCAGCGCCAGAACCACCGGGAAGACGTACCAGCGCCAGGAGTAGCGGCTGGCGCTGATCCGGGGCCCGTAGAGGCAGCCGAAGCCGCCGGCCAGCCCTACGCAGAGCAGGCCCAGGACGAGGTAGCCGGTGAGGTACTGCAGGAGGGCTGGCTGGTGCAAGCCCACGGTGAGCCGGATCACCAGGGGGGGAAGGTAATCGGTGGCGTAGAAGGTCACTAGGGTCCAGACCATGGCATGCAGGCAGAAGGTGGAGACCTGGACGCTGCGGCGTCGCCGGTCCGCTTTGGCCCGGGCTTCCTCCGCGGTGACGGGGGGTCGGCGCGGCTGGCGACGGCTCACAGCGTCCAGTGTCCTCTCTGGGCCCGGCCCGGGTGGTCGGAATAGAATCGAAGGCCGGTGAGCCCTCCCTCTCTGCGGTTGGCGCGCAGTTCTGCAGCATGAGTTGAAGCGCGCCCTCAGGGAGTGGACGCTGCCGGAACCCCAGGGGGATGGGGCCGAGTCCGCCTTCGCGCGGGTTACCAGGTCGAGGGGCACCACCCCCGAGCTGGCCCGGGCAGCTTCAGAGGCAGCCGGCGAGGAGTTCGACCCCCTCCGGCTCGCCGACATGGCCCGGGCGGTCGAGTTGGTCCGGGTCGCCCTGGAACAGGACGAGCTGATCGCTATCTACGGGGACTACGACGCCGATGGGGTCACCGCCTGTGCCCTCCTGGTGCGGGCCTTCCGGGCGGCGGGGCGCGAGCCCCTCGCCTACATCCCCCAGCGGGAGAGCGAGGGCTACGGCCTCAATTCCGAGGCGCTGGTGGAGCTCCGTCGCCAGGGCGCCTCGCTGGTGATAACCGTGGACTGCGGCACCACCGCGGTGGAGGTGGTCAAAGAGCGTCCCGAGGGGCTCAAGCTGATCATCACCGACCACCACCTTCCCCACGCCGAGGTCGGAACGGGGCGCGTCGAGCTGGCTCCCGCCGACGCCCTGGTCAACCCCCAGCGGCCCGACGACCGCTACCCGTTCAAGGGGCTGGCGGGGGTGGGTGTCGCCTACAAGCTGGTGCGGGCGCTGGAGGCGGTCGCTTTGGTCCCGGAGGGAACCGCCGCGGCCCAGCTGCCGCTGGTGGCGCTGGGCACCGTGGCCGACATGATGCCCCTCCAGGATGAGAACCGCTGGCTGGTCCGACAGGGGCTGCGCGCCTGGCCTGACCAGGCTCCCCTGGGCTTGGCCCTGCTGGCCAAGAGCGCCGGGGTCGACGGCACTCCGACCAGCGGTAACCTGGGCTTCGGCTTGGCGCCGCGGATCAACGCCGCCGGCCGGATGGACGACGCCTGGCTGGCGCTGCGCTGCTGCCTCGCCGACGATCCCGGGGAGGCCAAGGAGGTGGCGGCCCGGCTGGAGTCGCTCAATCAGACCCGCCGGTCCTCTTTGGCGCTGGCGCTGACCTCGGCTCGCGGGACGGTCGAGGAGATGCCGGACGAGCTGCCGGCGATCGTGCTGGGTTCTTCCGAGATCAGCCCGGGGGTGGTCGGGTTGGTGGCGGGACGGCTGGCCGAGGAGTACGGGCGGCCAGCCTTTGTCTACAGCCGGACGGGGGACCAGTGGCGAGGCTCCGCCCGGGGGGTACCGGGCCTGAATGTGGTGGAGGCGCTGCGGCAGTGCGCGGATCACCTCCTCAGCTACGGCGGCCACCTCTCCGCGGGGGGGTTCAGCCTGGCCCCTGAGGAAGCGGTGGTTGCCGGGTTCGAGGCGACCCTGGCCGAGGCGGTTCGGGAGCAGCTCGGTGCTCGCCAGCCGCTCCGGGCCTTCCGGGTCGACGCCGAGGTCCACCTCCGGGAGTGCGGTCTTGAGCTGGGTGACGAGCTACTCCTGCTCCAGCCCTACGGCACCGGCAATCCCGCGGTCCTGCTCTGCGCCAGCGGGTGCACGGTGGTGCGGACCGAGAGCCTCGGCAAGACCGGCGGCCACCTGAAGGTGATCCTCTCGGACCCCACCGGGAGCGCCGAGGCGATCAGCTTCAACCGCCCCCACCTGCGAGCGCACCTCCCGGAGGGGCGCAAGGTCGACGCCCTGTTCGAGTTGGAGGTGGACTGCTGGCGGGGACGCCGGAAGCCCCGGCTGCTGCTGCGCGACCTGCGACCGGCTCGGCTCTGAAATCCCCGGGCTTTGCTTCTCCCGCAGTTCTGATTATTGTTGAGTGCCGGGGGCGCCTTGCCCCAGCCAATTGGGAAAATGGAGGGAAGGCAGATGGCGGGTCGCATGGTCGAGTTCCCCAGTAACGGCAGCGCAGCCAACGGGTACCTCAGCGTGCCGGCGGCGGGCCCCGGCCCGGGGCTGGTGGTGATCCAGGAGTGGTGGGGGCTTAACGACCAGATCAAGCGCACCGCCGACCGGCTGGCGGAGGCGGGCTTCACCTCCCTGGTGCCGGACCTCTATCACGGCCGGGTGGTGGGCTTCCACGAGCCGGACGAGGCGGGCAAGGCGATGATGGCCCTGGACGAGGCGAGGGCCGCCAAGGAGCTGCGCGGGGCCGTCGACTACCTGCTCAGCTCCGGGGAGGCCAAGGGCGAGTACGTGGGCACTCTCGGCTACTGCATGGGGGGGGGACTGGCGGTCACGCTTGCCGCCACCCACGACAAGGTGCGTGCCACCGTCACCTTCTACGGCACACCAGGCCCGGACACCGACCTCAACCGGATCGAGGGCAGTGTGCTGGGGCACTTCGGAGACCACGACGACTACGCAACCCCCGAAGCGATCCGCACGCTGTCGGAGGGACTCGACGCTGCCCAGATTGCCCACAATTTCCACGTCTACCCCGGGGCGGGACATGCCTTCGCCAACGAGGACCGTCCCGAGGTTTACGACCAGGAGGCCGATCAGCTCTCCTGGCAGCGCACCCTGGAGTTCCTGCGCAAAAACTTGCAGCCGTGACCGCGGCCGCTCCGGCGCGCCGGAGCCACCCCCTCTGACACGTGGTGAATCCACGGCGGCCTAACGGTGCCCTCCTGGGGGCCTGCGCGGCGGGCCTGACCGTGGGCGCGACGCTGCTACTGCGGATCACCACCGGGCTGCCCTCCCTCAGCGAGGTGATCGGCAACGGCCTGGCGTTGCTGCTGCCCGGCAGCGCCTTCGGCACCCTGATCGACACCCTCCAGGAGCGCGGACGTCCGCTCCTCCTCCTCGGCACCTCGGTCTTGATCGTGGTGGTGGGGGCGGTGCTGGGGCGATGGATGGGAGGCTGGAGCTGGACGGCGGTCGCGCCGTACCCCGCCGCCCCGGCCACCAGGCGAGGGTGGCCGCTGTCGCGCTGGCTCACTCCGGCGCTCGGACTCTGGGTCCTGACCCTGCCGCTCATCGCGCTGGGCGAGGGATCGCTAACGGTCTGGGCCACCGCCGCCGCTCTGGCGGACTGGCTTCTCCTCACCGGCTTGGTCGAGTTGCTCCTGGGGCTGCCCCAGCACGGCGGCAGCTGGCCGGGCGGCGGGGGGCCAGCCCCCGAGGGAGCTCGATCCCGGCGCAGCTTCTTGGCCGGCGCCGGCGGCCTCGTCGGCGCCATCACCCTGGGCTACTTGGGGGTCAACGTGCTCCGAGCTACGTCACCTCCCGTGCCCCGGCTGAACCTGGGGACGCTCCCGGGGGGGGCCGGCGACCAGCTGCCGGCGGGGATCACCCGCACCTCCGACTTCTACGTCGTCTCCAAGGACCTCTTCGGACCGCCCGCGGTCGACGCCACCACCTGGCGGCTCCAGGTGAGCGGGCTCAATCCGTACTCGCTCAGCTACCAGGATCTGCTCGCTGAGCCCCACCAGAGTCAGACTCAGACCCTGGAGTGCATCTCCAACCCGGTCGGTGGGACTCTGATCAGCACCGGGGTCTGGCGGGGGGTGCAGCTGAGCCGACTCTTGCAGCGGGCGGGAGTGCCTTCCGGAACCACCCAGATCCTGTTCGGCTGTACCGATGGCTACACCGAGAGCCTGCCCCTGGCTCAGGCCATGGCTTCGACCACCCTGGTCGCCGACCGGCTCAACGGTGCGCCGCTCACCGCTCAGCACGGGTTCCCGGCCCGCGTCCTGGTGGTCGACCACTACGGGATGAAGAACCCCAAGTGGCTCTCCAGCATCGCTCCGTCCGCCCATGACTACTCGGGATATTGGGAGCAGCAGGGATGGAACGCGGGCGCCTACCCTCGGATCTTCTCCAGGTTCGACTTCCCCTCGGGGAACAGCTCCCTCAGCGCCGGCCGGCGCTACCTGTTGACCGGGGTCGCCTATGCCGGGAGCAGGGGGATCTCCGAGGTGGAGGTGAGCCTGGACGGGAGCCGTCACTGGTCCAGGGCGGAGCTCAAACACCCACTCTCTCCCTACAGCTGGACGCTCTGGAGCTTTCCCTGGAGCCCGCCAGCTGGTTTCTACACCCTTCGGCTGCGGGCTCGTGACGGTCTCGGCAACGACCAGTCGGCGGGCCAGAATCAGAGCTATCCCACCGGGGCCAGCGGCTACCAGCAACTCACCGTGCTGGTGCGCTGAGCCGGAGAGCTGAGCTCAGCCGGAAACAGCCGGCCGGCTCCCGAACAGAAGACTGCCGATCCGCACCCTGGTGCTGCCCTCGGCGATCGCCTCTCGGAAGTCGCCGCTCATCCCCATGCTCAGCGTGGGCAGCTCATGGCCGGTGAGATCCCTCAGCCGCTCCAAGAGTTCGCGGCAGCCGGAGAAGGCCTTCCCAGCCCCTCCCGGCGCGGCGACCGTCATCAGGCCCTCCACCTCGATCCCCTCCAGCTCCACCAGCTGCGAGAACTCCTCCTCCAGCCGGGCCGGCGGGAACCCCGTCCGGTGGGGCAGGCCGGTGAGCTCGACCTCGCAGAGAACCGGGAGCTTCGCCTGGCCGGTTCGGGCCCGGGAGAGCAGGCGGGCCAGCTCCAGGCTGTCGACGCTTTCCACCGAGTGGAAGAGTTCGGCAGCGCGCCGGACCTTGTTGCGCTGCAGGTGACCCAGCAGGTGCCAGTTCACGGACGGCGCCCCGGCCGCCTGGAGAAAGCGGTCCTTGGCGGAGCACTCCTGGAGGTAGTTCTCGCCGAGGGTCGTGAGTCCGAGCGTTGTGGCCAGCTGCGCCAGCTCCGGAGGATGGCCCTTGGTGACCGGCAGCAGCGAGACGCTGCCCACCGGCCGGCCGGACCGGCGCTCGGCCTGGCGGACCTCGGCTCGCACCGCCTCCAGCCGGTCAGAAAGGGCTGGGTCGGTCAGCGGGATGGCAGCCGCCGGGTCCGTTTAGCCGGAGCACCTTCGGGTGCGGCGGAGAGCAGATGGTCGATCTCGTTGCGAACCTCGGAGACGTCCCGGAACGAGCGATAGACAGAGGCGAACCGCACATACGCGACGTCGTCGAGCTTGCGCAGGTGTTCCATCACCAGCTCCCCCACCTCAACGCTGGGAAGCTCCGAGTTACCCCGGCCGCGCAGCTCCGCCTCGATCTCCTCGACCATCTGGGAGATCACGGTCGGGGAGATGTCCCGCTTCTTGCAGGCGTTCATCAGGCCCTGGAAGAGCTTGGCCCGGTCGAAATCCTCTCGGCGGCCATCCTTCTTGACGATGTAGAAGGGGATCGACTCGATCCGCTCATAGGTAGTGAAGCGCTTGCTGCAGCTGTTGCAGGCGCGGCGCCGCCTGATCGCCTCGCCGGTCTCCGAGTCCCGGGAGTCCACCACCCGGAGGTCATTGTGGTTGCAGTATGGGCAGCGCACGGATGCTCCAATTCGGACGTCGCTGTGCCCCCGAAATATAGGGGTCACAAAGGCATTCTATACCTCATCTTGTGCCAGCCAGCCACCTGCCAGCCGGCTTGTGGCTCATGGCACGCCTCATAACTGTGGGGACGCTCCACTTGGCGGACTGCAGCCCCAAGCGGTGGTGGCCTGGGTCCAGGGCGGCCGGATTGGCCCCCAGTAGCTGCTGGGCGTTGGGCGTTGAATGGTTAGAGGTTGACGCGGCTCATATCGGAGTAGCGGTCCCCCTGCGCCGCTCCGACCGGGAGAGCCTCGTCCAGCGCTTGCAGGGTCTCGGGGTCCAGCTCCAGCTCCAGGGCGGCCACGTTCTCCTCCAGGTAGCGGCGGCGCTTGGTGCCGGGGATGGGCACGATGTCCTGGCCCTGGTGGAGGACCCAGGCCAAAGCCAGCTGGGCGGGCGTTGCCCCCTTGGCCTCGGCGAGCTCGCGGACCCGCTCAGCCAACTTCAGATTGTGCTCTCGGTTCTCCCCCATGAAGCGGGGATAGCGGTCGGTGCGGAAGTCACCCTCGGTGAGATGGTCCAACGACGCGGGCTTGGCCGCCAACAGGCCCCTGCCGAGGGGGCTGTAGGCGACGAACCCCACCCCCAACTCGCGGAGGGTGGGAAGCAGCTCGGCTTCAGGCTCGCGGGTGAACAGGGAGAACTCGGACTGCAGCGCGGTGATGGGATGGACCGCATGGGCGCGGCGGACCGTCGTCGNNGGGGTCCACCCGATGCTGGTAGTAGAGGTCGATGTGGTCAACCTCCAGCCGGGACAGCGATGCCTCGCAGGCCTCGCGCACGTACTCGGGCCGCCCGTTGATCCCAACCCAGGAGCCGTCCTCGCGGCGCTGATTGCCGAACTTGGTCGCCACCACCACCTGGTCACGCCGGCCGGCGATGGCCGCCCCCACCAGCCGTTCGTTATGAAAGGGGCCGTACATGTCGGCGGTGTCGAGAAAGGCGATCCCCAGATCCATCGCCAGGTGAATGGTGGCGATCGACTCCTCGTCGTTGGTGGGGCCGTAGAACTCCGACATTCCCATGCATCCCAGCCCCAGCGCCGTCACCACCAGTCCCTGACTGCCTAAGCTCCGCTGCTCCACTGCTGCCTCCCTAGCTTCGCCTTTCCACCCGAAACTCCAAGTCTAGCCGGGGGCTGGCTCACGTCCCGGGCTCGGTGCTGCTGAGCGGCGGTCGCCTCATCAGGTTCGGTGTGACGCGGGGATGGTCCCGGTCGCCAACCCGATACAGTCTCGATCGGGGCCCGGGTCGGCGGACCCAGTCGGCGGCTAACGGTCGGCACCATTCCCAGGAGAACTCTTAGTGAGCGTAGCGTCGCGGCCCGCCGCCCCGGCCCGCAGCGACAGTCATCCGAGAAAGTGGCTAATCCTGGGCGTGGTCACCATGGTGGCGTTCACCTCCAACGTTGATGCCACCATTGTGGTGATCGGCCTGCCGCGCATTGTCAGCGGACTCAACACCACCGTCATCACCGGGCTGTGGACCCTCAACGCGTACATCATCGCCAGCACGGTGTTCCTGTTGCCGGCCGGACGCTGGTCTGATGTGATTGGTAGAAAGTCCATCTTTATCGCAGGATCTTTGCTGTTCACGGTGGGCACCATCGGCTGCGGCCTGGCCCCCACCGGTACCTTGCTGGTGCTCTGGCGGCTGGTGCAAGGAGTGGGCGCGGCGCTCGGATTCGCCACCGCGACGCCCCTTTTGGTAGGCGCCTTTCCATCCCGTCAGCTGGGCCGGGCGTTGGGGATCAACTCCACCGCCTGGGTCACCGGGATGATCGTCGGCCCGGTGGTCGGGGGCGCCCTGGTCGGCTCTCTGGGGTGGCGCTGGATCTTCTATGTGACAGTCCCCTTCGCGCTGGCCGGGGTGATCGCCGGCGCCTGGGTCCTGCCCGGCGGCCGTCCCACCCGACAGAAGGTCCCCACCGACTGGACCGGCGCGGCCAGCTTCAGCCTAGGACTGGTGGCGCTGCTGCTCGCGCTCACCCAGGGGCTGGCCTGGGGGTGGGGCTCGGCTCGCATCATCGGCCTGCTGGTGGCGTCAGTGCTCTTGCTCGGCTTCTTCGTCGCCTGGGAGCGCCGGGTGGTGCAGCCGCTCTTCGACCTCGCTTTGTTCCGGCATCCGTACTTCCGGGTCGGGATGGTGGTGGTCACGACCTATTCGATCGGCATCATGGCTATGACCTTCCTGCTCACCTTCTACCTTCAGGTGGCACTTCGCCTCAGTCCCCTCGATGCCGGCCTGGCGCTGGTGCCGATGGCCGCCCCCCAGTTTGTTCTGGCCCCGGTGGGAGGCGCGCTGGCCGACCGCTTCGGCCCGGCCCGGCCGATCATCGCCGGCCTTTGCTGCCTGACCCTGGGCGCCCTCTGGCTGAGCCGGCTGGGGCCGCGGCTCTCGCTGCTCGCCATCGTGCTGCCGCTGCTCCTGATCTCGGTAGGCAACGGCTTGGCTTGGCCGTCGCTGGTCAAGCAGGTGATGTCATCGGCCCCGGCGGCGAGGGCCGGAGTTGCGTCCGGAATGTTCTTCACTCTGCGCAACGTCGGGGTGGCGCTCTCCTTCACCCTGGCGCTGATCGCGGCC
>PKXE01000061.1:0-2370 GCA_003132265.1 Candidatus Dormiibacterota bacterium
CGCCTTACCGCCCCGGCCAGCCGATCCGGGATCGGCCAGCGCCGGGGAGATTCCTCAGCCACGAGGCCAGTTGCCGGTCAGCATTCCCAGGTAGCGCGCGGTCGAGCGCAGGACCGCCGCCCGGGCGTCGACGGGGATGACGTCATCGGGCCACGCACCGTAGATCCGGTCGAACGAGAGTGTGGCGATCCGCTTGGCGATCGACAGCACGTCGGCCGTCGGCAGCGGGATGCGATTCGGGTAGCTGTACTGGAAGCTGACCCAGCGACGGTCGGCGGCGACCGCGATGGTGTCGCCCGTCAGCAGGGCCCCACCTCCGTCCGCGCCGCCGGCCCAGTGAAGCACCGTCGACCCCTGGAAATGTCCGCCGAGGCGCAGCACCCGCAGGCCGGGCAGGGGCTCCGCCTCATCGCCGTCAAAATGGACTACGGCGGGGCTGGGGCGAGGCAGGAACTCTCGGTCGCGGCTGCTGAGGTAGATCGGGGCTCCCCCGAAGGCCTCGCTCCACTCAACGCAGGTCGCGTAGAAGTGAGGATGGCTGATGGCGATGGCCGAGAGGCCGCCCAGCTCAGTCACGGCGGCCGTCGTGGCAGGGTCCAGGTAGCTGAGGCAGTCCCAGAGGAGGTTGCCCTCCGGCGTCCGCACCATGAGGGCCCGCTGGCCGATGCCGAAGGTCGGCCGAGTGGTGAGCTGGAAGAGCTCGGGCTCCAGCTCGGCCACGTCGTTTCGATAGCTTCCCTGCATCTCGGCGAGGGTGGTCCAACGCTGTCCCGCCCGGCCCACGAACTGGCGCTCGTCTTCGCAGATCGCGCAGTTGCCGGGAGGAGCAGGAGCGGGCGCTTGCTGCACCCCGCAGGTCTGGCAGATATAGGCGGGCATCGCGCTCTTGATTCTGGACGGTTGGGCGTTCTGCGCGGCAGCCTAGAATCAAGTGGATGGGTGCGACGCTTGTCGGGCGGATCCCTTCGCCCGAGCCGACCACCTCGCCGACGGTGCGGGTCGCCACCTACAACATCCTGTTGGGGGGCGGTGGTCGGTGGTCCGAGATCACCCAGCTCCTGCAGGCGATCGATGCCGACGTGGTCGCGCTCCAGGAGGCAGAGGATCGCGCTGCGGTGGAGCGGGTCGGTGAGCAACTCGGGTATCAAGTCCTCTTCGGGATGGCTCCGACCCCCCGCCACCAGGCGGTGCTGTCGCGGCTGCCGGTCACCTCTTGGACGAACCATCGGGATCCCGCGATCTTCCTTAGGAACTCGCTGGAGGTCTGGGTGGAACCGCCCCCCAAGAGCCAGCTCACCCAACTCTGCCTGCACACCGTCCATCTGACCGCGGCCTTCCACCGCCGCGGGCGGGCAGAACCGGAGCGGGTGCGGGAGTTGGCGGCGGTCAGGGCGCACGCCGCCCGCCATCCCGAGGCGGCCCACCTGGTCCTCGGCGATTTCAACGCCGTTGCCCCGGGTGACCGGGTCCGGGCCACCGACTTTTTCGCCCAGATCAACCAGTGGCGCCGGAGCGGCGTGCTGCAGGAGGCGGGCGCCCTGGGTCCGGTCCCGCCTGGGCTGGCCCACCTGCACTGGTGGCAGGATGCGGAGACTCGGGACTCGATCGTGGAGGAACTGCCGGAGGCGGTGCGCAGCGGGCTGCCCCGACTGCCCTGGCTGGTTCACCCGCTGCTGGAGCTACTCCCGCGGGGCGATGCAACCGACGCGGTCCTGGGCGCGCTCCTGCCGCGGGCCGCGGTCCGGAGCATGGTCCAGGCGGGGTACACCGACTGCCTGCGCACCCTCCACCCAAGGGCCGGCGGCTTCACCTGCCCCTCCTATCAGCCAGCAGTCCGGATCGACTACATCTTCGCCACCAAGGGGTTAGCCCAGCGGCTGACCCGGTGCGAGGTGGTGGGCCGATCGGGAGAGTTAGCGGCGTTGGCGCGACGGGCCAGCGATCACTTCCCGTTGATGGCGGAGTTCGATCTGGGCGCGCTCGGATCCTGACCCCGCGGAGCAGCCGGTGAGAGGGGGCCGCCGGGGGAGGTCAGGTGAGCGTGGCTGAGCGGCCGCTCGGGGGGCCCGCCGACCCCGGGCGGAGCTGGCTCCCGACGCTAACGCTGCTGTTGGTGACGGCGGTCTTCGGTTGGACCTTCGTCGTGGTCAAGGACGTGCTGGCGGAGTACCCGGTGCTGCCTTACCTCGGGCTGCGGTTCGGGGTTGCGGTGCTGGCCCTGGTCCTACTGCTGCGCCGCTGGCCAACTCGCGCGGATTGGAAGCTGGGATTGCCGGTGGGTGCTGTCGTCGCCCTGGGCTACCTCTTTCAAACCGAGGGGATGGTGACGATCAAGCCGGGAATCGCGGGGCTGCTCACCGGTCTCTTCGT
>PKXE01000061.1:2383-12846 GCA_003132265.1 Candidatus Dormiibacterota bacterium
CGGCGCTGGCCTTCTCCGGCCAGATCGTTCTGCTCAGCCACACCCGCGGTTCGGCAGGACAGCTCGGCCTGGTGCAAATGATGGTGTGTGCCGCCACCTTCCTCGCCCTCGGGACGACGGGCGGGGTGCCCTATCCAGCGATCTCGGGCCCGGTCGCCTTCGCCGTGCTCGTGACCGGGGTGGTGGCCAGTGGGCTGGCGGTGGTGGCCCAGACCTGGGCTCAGCAGAAGATGTCCGCCAGCCGGGCGGGGCTGGTGCTGGCCGCCGAGCCGGCCCTGGCACTGCTATTCGCGGTAGTGCTGGTGGGCGAGAGGCTGGACTTGCTCCAGCTTCTGGGAGCACTGGTGCTGATGGTGGCGATCGTCGGCCACGAAATCGCCTTCACCGGAGGCGCAGCGTAGATCGGTCCGAGAGACCGGGCGGGCTTTCCGGCCGCCCATATACTCGGGCCATGGTCAGGTCAAGCGGGCAGCCTTCGATCCCCAGGGTCGCCTACGCGCTGCTGGGCGGCTCGGGGACCGGCACTCAGGGCTCTCCCGAGCTGGACAGCTCGGTGCGGAAGCTGAGCCGTGAGGTGGTCTTCCCGACCCCCTTCGGCGACAGCCCGCCCATCACCCACTTCGAGCTGCCTCTGGAATCGGGGGGCCAACGGTCGGTGCTTTTCTCCAGACCTCATGCCGGCCTGGCCGGGGAGTTGGCGGCCCGTCCCAGCGAGCAGCGGGCTCAGCAGGCGCTGGCACTCTTCTGGGTACTCCAGCGGGCCGGGGTGAATAGGGTTGTCGCCGAGTCCGGAGCCGCCAGCATCACCCAGCACTTCCACCCTCGGGACCTGGTGGTTCCCCACGACTTCATCGACTTCACCCACCAGCACGGCGGCCAGCTGGACCCCGGGTTCATCCTGGTGATGCGGGACCCCTTTTGTCCGGAGATCCGGGAGGCGCTCTGGCAGCGAGCCCGCCAGTTCGCGGCCGACAAGGCGACGAGAGCCTTCAACCGCGCGATTCACGTGACGGTCGAGGGTCCCCGGCTGGAGACCGCTGCCGAAGTGGCGGCACTGGCCCGCATGGGCGGCGACGTCATTAGTCAGAGCCTCACCCCTGAGGTCTACCTGGCCCGCGAGATCGGGGCCTGCTTCGGCTCGGTGGAGATGGTTTTGAACTATGCCGAGGGGGTCCGCCCGGAGTGGGACTTTGAGTTGCTCCGAGCGATAGTGAGGGAGGGGGCGGAGGAGCTGGGAAGGGTTGCTCTCGATGCCCTGCTTGCCCTGCCCGACCAACTTGAGTGCGCCTGCGGCAGCCACCGGCATCCGGTGCCGGCGGTCGCTGAAGCGGTCGCCGAGCCGGCGTGAGCTCTCCGATCGGGCTCCCGACCGTCGGAAGCCCGGAGCCGGAGGCGGTCAGGGGCATGTTCACGAGCCTGGCCTCCCGCTACGACCTGCTCAACTCCTTGCTCAGCCAGGGACAGGACCGGCGCTGGCGACGGCGCGCGGCCCAGCTCACGAGGGTGCAACCCGGCGACCGGGTCCTCGATGTCTGTACCGGTACGGGGGCGCTGGCCGCCGTCTTGCGCCGCCGAGTCGGCTCCGCGGGCGAGGTGATCGGGGTTGACCTCACCGAGGCCATGCTGGCGGTGGCCCGGGCCAGGGTGCCGGAGGTCAGCTTTGTCCTCGGGGACGCCTGCCAACTGCCCTTCCCGGATCGGAGTTTCGAGGCCGCCACCATGGCCTTCGGGCTCCGCAACATTCACGACCGGCAGCTGGCGCTCACCGAGCTGGCCCGAGTGCTGCGCCCGGGCGGCCGAGCGGTGATCCTGGAGTTCAGCCAGGTCCATCCGCTCCTGCGTCCCGGCTACGAGTGGTACAGCCGGCGTCTGATCCCCCCGATCGCCAGGCGGGTGCTGGGGCGGGACAGCGCCTACCGGTACCTCACCAGCTCCATCTCCGCTTTCGCGCCGCCCGAGGTGGTCTCCGAGTGGATGAGCCGGGCGGGGTTCCGCCCGGTGCGCCACCACTTGATGAGCGCGGGCGTCGTCGCCATTCACGTAGGGAGGCGCCCCGTCGCGCGGCCGGTCTAGCCGGCCTGCTTCTCGCCCCCTCGTCGGGCGATCAGCAGGCTGATGGTCTCCGCCACCAGCGCCGGCTGGTCCGCTCCCTCCAGCTCGTAGGTGATCTCGTAGGTAACCAGCACACCCTGGGGAGGACGGTCCCTCACCTCTTGAACTTTGGCTCGCAGCCTGACCCGGCCGCCGGCCGGTACCGGGGTTACGAAGCGGAGCCGGTTGTGTCCGTAGTTGATGCTGGTGGCATTTTGGCGGAGCCGGGTCAGCTGGTCCATCAGCATCGGGGTGAGCGAAAGGGTCAGGTAGCCGTGGGCGACGGTCGAGTGGAAGTCGCTGCTAGCCGCCCGCTCGGGATCGACGTGGATCCACTGGTGGTCGCCGGTCACCTCGGCAAAGGCGTCGATCCGCGACTGATCGATGGTCATCCACTCGCTGGGGCCGAGGGTATTCCCGACCGCCCGGCGGAGATCGTCGATGGTCCTGGGCAGTATCGCCATCTGTGATGGGGTAGGTTACAGTGAGATGGAGGTCGGGAGACTTGACGCCGGCACGATTGAGTCCGGGAGCAGAGAGATCCAGGTGATTCGCACACTGGTGGTGGCGGGGCGTCGGCAGGCCGAGGACCTGACTCCCTGGTTGGAGTACATGGGCCGCACGGGCAGCATCGACGCCGAAATCACCGACGACATCAACGCCCTGACCCGACTGGAGGGCTACGACGTGATCGTGGCCCACCCCCCTGAGGGCGAGCTGGTCCCGGCGGCCGAGGCCGGCCTCTGCGACTTCGTGCGGCGGGGTGGGGGCTTCCTCGGCCTCCACTGCACCAACGCCACCTGGGCCTCCGCCCACGACTACCTGGAGATGGTCGGTGGAGGTGCCGACGGTCGTCTGCCCAAGAGCGAGATCGTGAGCGAGGTCAATGACGGTGGTCATGACATCACCCGACGGCTTTCAGGGTCCTTGACCCTGTACGACTCCTGCTACACGCAGCCGCAGCCGCCGCCGGGCAGTCACGTCCTGCTCGACACCACCTGGCAGGCCAGAAGGTTGCCGGTCGCCTATGTCCGTGAGCCCGGGGCCGGAAGAGTCTTTTATTGGGGGATGGGTGAGGCGGCGGCAACCTTTCGGGACCAGGACGTACAGGAGATGCTCTACCGCGGGGTGCGCTACGCGGCGGGCCAGGTGGAGCGTGCTTTTGTCGGCATCGGGATGCTGGGTTTTGGCGCCATCGGCGCCGACCACGCCGCCGCTGTCGGGGCGGTCGCGGGCCTGAAGCTGCGAGCCGTCTCCGACCAGAACGGAGCCCGGGTGGAGGCCGCCCGACGGCTCTCGCCGGAGATCGAGGTGGCGGCCGACCTGGCCANNGAGTTCGCCGAGCAGGCGCTGCGCGCTGGCAAGCACGTGGTGCTGGAGAAGCCGTTCTGCCTCAGTCTCCGCGATGCCGACCGTCTCGTCGAGCTAGCCCGGGAGACTGGTAAAACGCTCACCGTTTACCAGAATCGGCGTTGGGATCCGGACTTCCTGGCGCTGCAGGCGGCCATCCAGCGAGGCGACCTGGGGTCGATCTTCCACCTCGAGTCCTTCGTGGGAGGCTACGGGCACCCGTGCCATTTCTGGCATTCCCATGCACCGGTCAGCGGGGGGGTGATCTTCGACTGGGGCGCGCACTATCTGGACTGGATCCTGCAGCTCCTTCCCGGCGAGGTGGTGCGGGTGGCGGCAACCCGCCAGAAGCTGGTCTGGCAGGACGTGACCAACGATGACCACTTCGAGCTCCGGATGACCTTCGACACCGGGACTGAGGCCGTCTTCATCCACTCGGACATCGCGGCCGCCCGCAAGCCCAAGTGGTACGTGCTGGGGACCAGCGGCGCCGCGGTGGGGCACTGGCGGGAGGGGAGGATCATCAGCCGTGGCCCGACCGGCCTGGTGGTCGAGGAGCGCCTGCCGGTTACCGACCTCCCCTGCGAGCTGCACATCCTGCGCCCGGACGGCTCCGGCGAAAGTCACGATCAGGTGATCTCACTGCCGGCCGCGCCGCCCCAGGCTTTCTANNTCGCGGTGATGGAGGCCGCCACCCGTTCGGCCGAGCTGGGCCAGCCGCTGAACGTTCGGGTGTGACTGAGGCACCACTCAGGTGGGGCGTCCTCGGAGCGGCGGACATTGCGAGGAAGGCGATGATCCCCGCGATTCGTGCGGCCGGTGGGGAGGTGGTGGCGGTCGCCAGCCGCGACCCGGGGCGGGGCCGGAAGCTGGCCGCGAGCTTTGGGATAGCTCAGCTCTGCCCCAGTTATGACGAGCTTCTCCTAGCGGATCTGGACGCTGTCTACATCCCCTTGCCCAACGCGCTCCACCTTCCCTGGACCCTCCGGGCGGTGGCAGCCGGCAAGCATGTCCTCTGCGAGAAGCCGATGGCGCTGACGGCCGCCGAGGCAAGGCAGATGCGGGTCGCGGCGGAGGACCGGGGGGTCCTGCTGGCCGAGGCGGTGATGTATCGCTACCACCCGAGGTGGCAGACCGTGCGCCAGCTGATCGCCGGCGGCGGGCTCGGCAGTCTGCGCCATCTGCAGGGGAGCTTCACCTTCCGCCTCGGGCCGCCTCCCAACATCCGCTGGGACCCGGAGCTGGGTGGAGGGGCCCTCTACGACGTCGGTTCCTACCTGGTCAGCGCCTGTCGCTGGCTGGCTGGGGAGCCCACGCGGGTGCTGGCCCGAGCCCAGACGCGCCACGGGGTGGACAGCGACGGTTCGATGCTGCTGGAGTTCGCGAGCACCGAGGGGCCGGCTTCGGCCGAATTGGCGTTCAGCTTTGAGGCGGTCGAGCACCAGCGGCTGGAGGTGATCGGCACCAAGGGCTCGCTGGTCATCCCCAACCCGTTCACCGCCTGGCGTGGCGAGTCAGTGCCGCTCTGGCTGAGTCGCGAGCGCGCGGGCCCGGCGGAGCGAATCGCCACGCCGGTGGCGGATCCCTACCAGGAGATGGTGGCGGCCTTCACCACCCGGGTTCGGGGGGGGCCGCCCCTGCCCACTGAGCCGGCGGACGCCGAGCTGGGGCTGAGGGTCCTGGACGCCGGCCGCCGGAGCCTCATCAGTCAAAGCTGGGAGCGGCCATCGGGTCAGGTCAGCCCTGGATTTTGATCTCACAGCGGGGGGTGGAGAGCTTCAGCGCCAGCTCGCCGCTCACTGGCACGTAGGACGAGGTCGGCATTGCGCAGGAGCTGAGCGATTTAGGTGCGCCGGCCGAGGCCGGCCAGGAGACCAGGACCAGACCCTCCGGCCCCTGGTTCTGCACCGTCGCGGTGAGGGTCTCAGTTTCCGGCTGGTAGCGAAGTCCGGAGAGGGTTCCGGGGGCGGCCCTGACGAACGGCTGGGCCAGGACATCCAGCCAGGCCGTGTCCGCTGGCCCTTGGCCCTGCTTCACGCCCCAGCCCGCCGGATCGTTCCATTGCCACCAGGCCCACCCGGTCAAAAACTGATTGGAGAGGGAGATCTCCGCCCGCGCCCAGGCGGCGGCGATGGGGCGGCCGCGGTCGATGCCGAGCTCACCGGCCCAGTAGGCGGCCGGAAGCTGGCGGGCCTCTTGGAGCCCCTCCTCCAGTTCCGCCTGCAGTGGCCCCCGATTCCCCTCGAAGGTGGGCGCCAGGATGCTGCCGGAGTAGAGGTGGGTGGAGTACACGAGGTCCCGGGCCGCCAGGGGGCGGATGGCGGTGGGGAGGTCGCCGAAAAGATCGCCCTCGACGATGAAGAGGTGGTTGGGGTCCACCCTGGCCAGGTCCTGGATCCCGGTGGCGTAGAAGGGCCAGAGGACCTGCGTCTCGAAGATCGCCGGCGGCACTGGGAAGGGGTGCGGCTCGTTGTAGAGGTCGTAGCCCGCAACGGCGGAGTCGCCCCGGAACTCCACCGCCACCTTGTCCCAGGCTTGCCAATAAAGTCGCTGCCAGTTGGGGTAGAGCCAGAAGTAGGCGAGCGCGGCATTGACCGCCGGCGAGGTGTGACGCTGCCAGTCCGAGCCCAGGAACGGCAGGTGCAGGTCGGGGACCCCCGGCACCGATAGCCAGGCGGGAGCCCCGCTGCCCCCGAACCCCACTCCGAAGTCCTCGGTGTGCATGTCGAGCACGACGTAGAGATGGTGGCGGGCGCAGCGGGCGACCAATGCAGCGATCTGGTGCAGGTAGCTGCGGCTGAAGCGACCCGGGGCGGGCTCCAGCAGCGACCAGGAGATCGGCAGCCTGACGACGTCGAAGCCCTCTGCCTGCATCAACGCGGCATCAGCCTCGGTTAGCGGTGGAGGGGTGGGTGCCCCGCCGATCTGGAGGAGCGCATCGTCATTGAAGCCGCGCAGCAGGACGGTCCGCCCCTCGCTGTCGACGATCTGGCCTTGGCGGGCCGAAAGCCAGGGCAACGAGGTCGCCGCTGGCCGCTCGGGATCGACTCGGACCGTGAGGGCGGGCAGCGGCAGATAGACCACCGCGGCCACCGCCAGCACCAGGCCCAGGAAGCTGGGCAGTGATGATGCCCCGCCCGCCCGCTGGCGCCGGGGCGACCTCAGCAGTCGGTGGAGCACCCCGCGATTGTGTCGTACTGGGACCGCCTGCCTGGCAACCCCGAGTGGTCGGGTCGCTGGGGAGTCACTCGGTGCCCACTGCAGATTTGGGGGTGGTGCTGCGGAAGGAGATGAAGCCCTCGATGACGGCGCCGGTTTGGGCGTCGACCAGAACCGCGTCCAACTGGATCTGGCCGGGGGCTGCGGCATTGCCCAGGGCGTCCGAGCCGGGGTTGAGGAAGACCACCCAGCAGAGCCTTCCAGGGGGGGAGATCGGGGACCCGCCAGCTCCCACCGCAGTGGCGAGGAACGCCCGCTCTACCTGGGCCTGCGACTGGTGTTGGGTCGCCGCGGCCACCGCCTGTCGCTTTCTGATGGCGGCCGCTCCTTTAGGGAACTGGAGGGTTACCCCGCTGCGCTCCAGAATGGTCTGGACACTGGGGAGGATGCCCAGTCCATTGGGGGCGGGTGCCACCTGGGTCGCGACCAGAGTTAGAGCAGCGACCAGACCCAGAGCCAAGGCGGCGGCCAGGGCGCGGAACCGCCGCCGGGCGAACCCGCCGCTACTGGGGCTCTTCCAGGGCACGGTGGAATCATCGGCCATCCCGAGACAGCTGCGGCGGGTCCCGAGATCACGGGGCGTTTGGGGGTCGCCCGGCTGCGGTACGGTAGGACTAGCGGGGCCGCGTTGGGCGGCGCCTGGCTTCAGCGCTACGGAGGTTCGCAGACTTAATGGCTAAGACCGTTGGAATCGACCTGGGAACGACCAACTCAGTGGTCGCCGTCATGGAGGGCGGCGAGCCCGTCGTCATCCCCAACGCTGAGGGTGGTCGGACGACCCCATCAGTGGTGGCGTTTACCAAGAACGGGGAGCGGCTGGTGGGACAGTTGGCCCGGCGTCAGGCTGCGGTCAACCCCGAGAACACCGTCTACTCAATCAAGCGCTTCATGGGCCGGCTCTTCAACGAGGTGGTGGGTGAGCGCAAGATCGTCCCCTACCAGGTCGAGGCCGGCAAGGATGGGCGCGCCGAAGTTGACGTCGCCGGCACCAAGTACACNNGAGAAGGTCACCGATGCGGTGATCACCGTTCCGGCGTACTTCAATGACGCCCAGCGCCAGGCCACCAAGAACGCCGGCCAGATCGCGGGCCTCAATGTGCTGCGGATCATCAACGAGCCCACCGCCGCCTCCTTGGCCTATGGGTTGGACCGCAAGGAGTCCGAGAAGATCTTGGTCTTCGACCTGGGCGGCGGTACGTTCGACGTGTCCATCCTGGAGGTGGGAGAGGGGGTCTTCGAGGTCAAGTCGACCAACGGAGACACCCACCTCGGCGGTGACGACTATGACCGCCGGATTGTCGACTGGATGGCCGAGGAGTTCAAGAAAGAGCAGGGCATCGACCTCAAGTCGGATCGCCAGGCCCTCCAGCGTCTCACCGAGGCGGCCGAGAAGGCCAAGGTCGAGCTCTCCCAGCTTCAGGAAACCCAGATCAACCTGCCCTTCATAACCGCCGACCAGAATGGCCCCAAGCATCTGGACACCCGCCTCTCGCGCGCGAAGTTCGAGCAGTTGACCGCCGACCTGACCGATCGCTGCCGGGCCCCCTTCGAGAACGCCCTCAAGGACGCGGGGATGAAGATCGGAGAGTTGGACGAGGTGATCCTGGTGGGCGGCTCGACCCGCATGCCGGTGATCCAGGAGCTGGTCCAGAAGATGAGCGGCAAGGAGCCCCACCGCGGGGTGAACCCGGACGAAGTGGTAGCGGTCGGCGCGGCAATCCAGGCCGGTGTCCTCAAGGGCGAGGTCAAGGACGTGCTGCTGCTGGACGTGACCCCTTTGTCNNGACAACCAGTCCTCGGTCGAGATCGTGGTCCTGCAGGGTGAGCGCCCGCTGGCCCGCGACAACCGCACTTTGGGCCGGTTCATGCTGGACGGGATTCCCCCGGCGCCTCGGGGGACGCCTCAGGTGGAGGTCACCTTTGACATCGACGCCAACGGAATCCTCAACGTGACCGCCAAGGACCTCGGAACTAGGCGGGAGCAGAAGGTGACCATCACCGGCTCCACCACCCTCCAGAAGGAGGAGGTGGAGAAGATGGTCAAGGAGGCGGAGGCCAACGCCGAGGAGGATCGCCAGCGCTCCGAGGAGATCTCCCGACGCAACCAGGCGGACTCGCTCATCTACACCGCGGAGAAGACCCTGCGTGAGCACGGTGACAAGGTGGCCCAGGAGCTGCGGGATGAGGTCACGCAGAAGACTGATGCTCTGAAGGAGGCGGTGGCGGCCCAGAACGCTGCGGACATCGAGAGCCGGCAGGCGGAGCTGTCCGAGTCCCTCCAGAAGGTGGGTCAAGCCGTCTACCAGAACGCCGCGACACCTGCTTCGGACGGCGAATCCGGAGGGGGGGAAGACATCCCGCCCGCCGGGGGATCCCCGGACGCCCCCCAGGGCACGGACGGGGACGTCGTCGACGCCGAGTTCAAGGAAGTGTGAAGCGGTCCAAGCTCGGTCTCGCGACCGGGCTTGGATTGAGCGTTCTCAGCTACGCGGCATTGGTCGGTTGGGCGCGCCGCGCCCTCGTCGCCGACCCCCCGCTTGGTCAGCTCGAGTCGGCGCTGCAAAGCTCGCTGGCGGAGACTGGCCTGGTGGCCACCGACCGCTACGTTCACACCCCGGTCGGCCGGGTCCACGTCCTCTTGGCCGGCCAGGGCGAGAGCACCGTGGTGGTGCTCCCGGGACTGGGTGCGTCGGCGGGCGACTTCGCCGATTTGCTGGCCCGGCTCGCCCGCCGCCACCTGGTGGTGGCGATCGACCTGCCGGGCGGGGGCCTCAGCGATCCGATCGGCTTCCGAGGTCACCCGCGCCCGGCTTGGAATGAGGTGATCACGGCGGTGACCGACCAGATCGGGATCGCAAGGTTCACCCTGGTGGGGCACTCCCTGGGAGGACTGGCGGCTGGCGGGTTCGCCATCGCCTACCCGGAGCGGGTAGAGAGGCTGATCTTGATCAGCCCGGTCGGCTTTAGCCGGCGAGTTCCGCTTCGCTGGAACCTGGCTCTGGCTCCCGGGTGGCTGGACCTGCTGGCGCTCTACCAACGGGCGGCCCTCAGTCACCGCGGCGGCCGCAGTCGGATGGAGTCAGCAGAGGACCGCTACCGGCGTCTGGTCGGGCTGCGCCTCGGGCATGCATCCGATCTCGCCACAGTGGCTCGCCTGATCCAGCCCGGGGGCTTGCGGCCAGAGTCCCGGCTCCTGCCTGCCTTGGGGGTGCTCTCAGGGCGCGTCCTAGTCGTCTGGGGCAGCGACGACCGCAAGCTCCCAGTGCGGGATGCGCAGCCGGAACTCGACTACTTCAAGGGGATCAGGCTGGAGGTGGTTCAGGGAGCCGGCCACCTGCTGCCGGTCGCCGATCCTGACCTTACCGCGCGCTTCATTACCGACTTCTTGGGAGCTCCCCGGGACTGACGCTCCGCCGGTTTGTGGGTTCGGCCAAGTGGGTACATGCAAAGTGTGAAAGCATTCCCGCGGGAGGTGGCGCATGGAGCTTGAGCGCTTGACCCAGCGGAGTCGGGAGGCTTTGGAGCGGGCCCAGGAACTCGCGACCGAACTCCAACACCCAGAGGTCAGTCCCGAGCATCTGCTGCTCACTCTGGTGGACCAGAGTGATGGCGTGGTCGCGCCGCTCCTGCGGCAGGTGGAGGTCGATCCGGACCAGGTGCGCCGTCGGCTGCTCGCCGACCTGGAGAGCCGGCCCAAGCAACAGGGCGCAACCCCGCGGATCTCCGCGGAGCTGGATCAAGTCCTGCGGGACGCCTGGGACCGGATGGGCAAGCTGGGCGACGAGTACTGCAGTACCGAGCAC
>PKXE01000061.1:12979-15335 GCA_003132265.1 Candidatus Dormiibacterota bacterium
GCAAGACCGCCATCGTCGAGGGGCTGGCCCAGCGGATTGCCAGCGGCGACGTGCCGGAGACCCTCAAGGACCGCCGGGTGGTTGCTCTCGACCTGGCCGCGCTCGTCGCCGGAACCAAGTTCCGCGGAGAGTTCGAGGACCGGCTCAAGGCCCTGCTGAAGGAGGTCACCGGCTCGGACGGCCGAATCATCATGTTCATCGACGAGCTCCACACCCTGGTTGGAGCGGGGGCGGCCGAGGGTGCCATGGACGCTGGCAACATGCTCAAGCCCGCTTTGGCCAGAGGCGAGCTCCGGGCTATCGGCGCCACCACCTTCGACGAGTATCGCAAGCACATCGAGCGGGACCCGGCCCTGGAACGGCGGTTTCAACCGGTGCAAGTCGGCGAGCCGTCGGTGGAGGACACCATCAGCATCCTGCGGGGCCTCAAGGAGCGCTATGAAGTGCACCACGGGGTGCGGATCAAGGATTCGGCCTTGGTCGCGGCGGCGGTGCTCTCCAGCCGCTACATCTCAGGTCGCTTCCTCCCCGACAAGGCCATCGACCTGGTCGATGAGGCGGCATCCCGGCTGCGGATGGAGATTGACTCCATGCCGGTCGAGCTGGACGTGGTGGAGCGCCAGGTGCGCCAGTTGGAGATCGAGCGCGAGGCACTCCGCAAGGAGACCGACCGGGCTTCGGCGGAGCGGCTCGGGGCACTGGAGCGCGAGCTCGCCGAGTTCCAGGAGACGGCGGTCGGGCTGCGCCAGCGCTGGGAGCAGGAGAAGGGCGTCATCGGTGAGATTCAGGCCACCAAGCAAGAGATCGAGCGGACTACTTTCGAGGCCGAGCGGGCGGAGCGGATGGCCGATTTCGGGAAGGCCGCCGAGCTTCGATACGGCAAGCTCAACGAGCTGCGCCAGCGGCTGGAGCAGCAGCACGAGCAGCTCGCCAAAGACCAGGGTGGTACCCCGCTTTTGCAGGAGGAGGTGGGGGAGGAGGACATCGCCGAGGTGGTCGGGCGGTGGACCGGGATCCCCGTCCAGCGAATGCTCGAAGGTGAGCTGCACAAGCTGTTGGAGATGGAGGATCGGCTCCACCAGCGGGTGGTGGGCCAAGACGAGGCGATCGCGGCGGTCGCGAGCGCTGTGCGGCTGGCCCGCGCGGGCCTCAACGACCCGCGGCGGCCGCTGGGGTCATTCATCTTCCTGGGCCCGACGGGGGTCGGGAAGACCGAGGTGGCCAGGGCGCTGGCGGAGTTCCTATTTGACAGCGAGGACGCGATGGTTCGGCTCGATATGAGCGAGTACATGGAGAAGCACGCGGTGGCTCGCCTGGTGGGCGCGCCGCCGGGCTATGTCGGCTATGAGGAAGGCGGCCAACTCACCGAGGCGGTGCGGCGCCGGCCCTACGCGGTGCTGTTGTTGGACGAGATCGAGAAGGCCCACCCGGACGTCTTCAACATCCTGCTCCAGCTCCTCGACGACGGTCGCCTGACCGACGGCAAGGGACGGACGGTGGACTTTCGAAACTGCGTCGTGATCATGACCAGCAACCTGGGCAGTCCCTTGATCGCCGCGCTGCCGGACCAGCCCAGTGAGCAGCAGGAGGAAGCCACCAAGTCCGAGGTGATGGCCGAGTTACGCCAGCACTTCCGGCCCGAGTTTCTCAACCGAATCGATGACGTGATCCTCTTCCACCGATTGGACCAAGCCCAGATAGAGCGCATCGTGGAGCTCCAGCTGCTTCAGATGGAGGAGCGCCTGGAGCACCGGCGCCTGCATCTGAGGGTGCTTCCAGAGGCTCGGGCCTGGCTCGCTGAGCAGGGTTATGACCCGGTCTACGGGGCCCGTCCCCTGCGACGGGTTCTCCAACGCCAGCTTGGTGACCGTATCGCCACGTCAGTCCTGCAGGGAAACTTCTCGGAGGGCGACACCATCCTGGTGGATGCCGGCCCGGATGGGCTGCGCGTCAGCAGCGAACCGATCTAGGACGCGACCTCCGGTCCGGACCGATCGGGTGCGGGGGAGGTTGAGCCCGAAGTGGTGGACGCCACCGCCCAACTCATCGACTGAGCGGCCCAGTCGGCCCGCAGCCGGGAGATGGCCAGGTGGGGCATTGGTAAACTCGCCGTCGCCGCCGACGTAGCTCAGTGGTAGAGCAGCGGTTTCGTAAACCGCTGGCCGGGAGTTCGAATCTCCCCGTCGGCTCCACAATCTGATCTCAGAGAAGTTCGCTAGAGTCCACTGCGGTTTATCGCGGTTACCGTAAGGTTACCGTAAGGTCAAGGAGGGCGAATATGGACGCAATCCTGCCTAAAGTCAACGGATCTCCCGCCGGGCCTTGATATAGGCGTCTAATGCTTATCCCCTTGGCT
>PKXE01000148.1:0-3099 GCA_003132265.1 Candidatus Dormiibacterota bacterium
CCCAGGCGCCGCGAGAGCGGCTGGTGGCCAAGATCGGCGAACTCTGCAACTCGGCCCTGGAAGAGATGAGCATCTCGATCACCCGCACTGACCGGCAGCGGATGGTGGAGCAGCTGATCAGTGACGTTCTCGGCCTCGGTCCGCTGGAGATGATCCTTAAGGACCCCGAGATCAGCGAGATCATGATCAACGGTCCGGACGATGTCTACGTCGAGCGCCAAGGGCGAATCCACCGCTACCCGGCCAAGTTCGACAGCGCCGATCACCTGATGCAGATCATCGACCGGATCGTGAGCTCGATCGGACGCCGGGTGGACGAGAGCTCGCCCATGGTTGATGCCCGGCTCAAGGATGGCTCCCGGGTGAATGTGATCATCCCGCCGCTGGCGTTGCAGGGGCCGACCCTGACCATCCGCCGCTTCTCCAAGGACCCTTACACGGTCGAAGACCTCATCCGCTTCGGCACCCTCACCGAGGACATGGCGACCTTCATCCGCGCCTGTGTCCGGTCCCGGCTCAACGTGCTCATCTCGGGAGGAACCGGTTCTGGCAAGACGACCACCCTCAACGTTCTCTCCAGCTGGATCCCCGACGACGAGCGGATCATCACTATCGAGGACGCGGCCGAGCTTCAGCTACGACAGGACCACGTCGTGACCCTGGAGTCACGACCCTCCAACATTGAGGGCCGCGGCCGAGTCAGCATTCGCGACCTGGTCATCAACAGCCTGCGGATGCGGCCGGATCGGATCGTGGTGGGAGAGTGCCGTGGCGGGGAGGCCCTGGACATGCTCCAGGCGATGAACACCGGCCACGATGGTTCGCTCACCACAGTCCACGCCAACAGCCCTGCCGATGCGCTGACCCGGCTCGAGACCATGACGCTGATGGCCGGCACCGACCTGCCCTCGAAAGCGATCCGGGAACAGATTGCGTCAGCGATCCACATCGTGGTCCAGCAAGCCCGCCTGCGCGACGGCACGCGCCGCATAATCGCGATCTCGGAGGTCCGGGGCTTTGACGGCGAGCGGGTCGAGCTCGCCGACATCTTCCAGTTCCGCCAGCAGGGCGTCGACGACCAAGGCATGGTCATAGGTCAGTTCGCGGCCGTGCAGGTTCCCAAGCGCCTTGAGGACCTGGCCGCCGCCGGCGAGCAGTTGGAGGAGTCGATGTTCGCGCCGACTCCCAAGGGCAAAGTACCTGCAGAGGAGACGGCCGCATGAACGTTCTTGTACTGGTCCTGGACGGGGTCGGTGCCTTGGCTTTGGGCGGAGCAGTTGCCTACGGGCTCTCGGTCTGGCGCTCACCGGCCGGGAGTCGCTCCCTGGACGAGCGGGTCCGCCGGTTCGCCGAGGCTGGGGCAGGGCTAGCGGTCTCAGTCCCAGGAGATGCTGACTTCGAGGAGTCTGGGGGCCGTCTCCAGGACCGATTCAAGCGCATCCTGATGCGCCTGCGCCGCGAGGTGGAGGGGGGCAGCCAGGCGACCGGCGTCGCTCAGCGACCTCGCGCGGTCCAGGCTGCGGAGGCGCTGGCCCGGGCGGATGTCAAGCTGCGGCCGGCGGAGTGGTACCTGATCCGCATCGGCGTGGTCGTGGTGCTGGCGTTGATCGGTCTGGCTCTATACCGCAGCCTGATCTTCGCGGCCATCCTCGCGATCATCGGGGTCTTCATTCCCCCGATAGTTCTGCGCTTCCGTACCGGCCGGCGCCTGGGTCACTTCAACGGCCAACTGGCGGACACCCTGATGCTGCTCAGCAACGCCCTCAAGGCCGGCTACAGCTTCCCCCAGGCGATGGCGAGCATCGCGCGCTCAGCGCCGCCCCCGACGTCGGAGGAGTTCGCGCGCGCCACTCGTGAGGTGCAGTTGGGAGTGACAACCGATGCCGCGCTCTCCCATATGGTCAACCGGATCCGCTCCGACGACCTCGACCTGGTGGTCACCGCAGTTCAGATCCAGCGGGTCGTGGGCGGCAACCTGGCCGAAATTTTCGACAACATCGCGTTCACCATCCGCGAGCGCATCCGTATCAAGGGTGAGATCAAGACCCTGACTGCGCAGGCGCGGGCCTCCAGCTTCATCATCACCGGGCTGCCCATCGGCCTCGGCCTGATCCTGGAGGCCATCAACCCCCAATACATCGCGCCGATGTTGTCCTTCAAGGGTCCCGGCCCTTACATCCTCATCGGCTGCCTGCTCTCCATCGCGTTCGCCTTCTATGTGATGCAACGCATCGCCAATATCGAGGTCTGAGCGATGTCTTATGAAGCACTGATCGTCGGCGTGGTCGCCGCCGCTGCGGTCTTCCTCATCTTTGCGGGCTTGGTGAAGCGCCAAACCCAGGTTGACCTCCTCGACGCCCGCCTCGCTATATACGACGAGCCAACCGCTCCCCAGACTCTCGACGAGATCGAGATGAGTCTGCCCTTCAGCGAGCGCTTCCTGCGGCCCTTCTTCGATCGCGTAGGGCGCCGGGTGTCCGCGATGCAGCCGCGTGACCGGGCCCAGAAGCTCCAGGCCCTGATCGACCTCGCCGGCCGTCCGCTGGGGATGAACGCAGGTAGCTTCGTCGCCCTGCAGGTGGTGATGGCGGTGGTGGTGGCGGTGCTGGCCCTGAGCTTGGCGCTCTTCCTGGGACTGCCGTGGATCCTCGGTCTGGTCTTCGGCGTCGTCCTCGGATACATCGGGCCCCAGTACCAGCTCAAGCGGATCGTCCGCGCGCGTCAGAAGGAGATCTCGCTGGCCCTGCCGAATGCTCTCGACCTGCTCTGCATCAGTGTTGAGGCGGGCTTGGGATTCGACGCGGCCCTGGCCCGGGTCATCGAGAAGTTCGACAACGCCCTCTCCCGCGAATTTGCCTTCGTGCTCAACGAAATCCGGCTTGGACGGCCCCGCCACGAGGCGCTTGAGGACCTCGGCAAGCGCTCAGGAGTCCAGGAGCTCGCCTCCTTCATCCAGGCGCTGGTGCAATCCGATCAGCTGGGCGTGGGCATCGCCCGGGTGCTGCGCATCCAATCCGACGAGATGCGCCGCCGCCGCCGTCAGAAGGCGGAGGCCAAGGCCCAGCAGGCCAGCCTGAAGATGCTCTTCCCCATGGTGGG
>PKXE01000148.1:3174-12673 GCA_003132265.1 Candidatus Dormiibacterota bacterium
CGACTGGTGGGGCTGATGGGCCGTACCCGTCTCGACCCGGAGGAGGGCCTGTGGCTGGTGCCGTGCAACAGCGTCCACATGTTCTTCATGCGTACCCCGCTCGACATCGCCTATCTGGACCGGCAGCTGCGGGTGGTTCGCTGCGTGCCGGAGATGCGGGAATGGAGCGTCAAGCTGCTACCGGTGCGGCACGCTCACAGCGCGCTCGAACTGGCCCCCGGCGCCCTTCGCCGGCACGGGATCAGAGAGGGCGATCAGCTCAAGATGGATGCGGAACCCGCAGCGCGAGCCGAGACCGAGCCGGAGACGGACGGCGCTCGGGCGGCGACCTTTAGTTCCAGTCTCAGGGAGTAGTTAATGAGCCCGGTCCTTACCGAAGAAGAGAGGCTGCAAGGCATGGAGGGATACCTCCAGGCCCTCGGTCCGTTGCGGGTCCTGGTGGAAGACGACAGCCTCACCGAGATCATGGTGGTGGGGCCGGACATGGTCTACGTGGAAGCGCACGGCAAGATCGTTCTCACCGATGTGCGCTTCCGGGATAACGAGCACCTCCTCAAGGTGATTGATCTGATCGTCGCCGCGGTGGGACGGCGGGTCGACGTGCGCCAGCCGCTCTGTGATGCTCGCCTGCTCGATGGCTCCCGGGTGAATGCGGTCGTGCCCCCGGTCGCCATCGACGGACCCATCCTCACCATCCGTAAGTTCGCCAAGGAGCGCCTGCGGATCACCGACCTCATCCATTTCGGCACTATTGATGAGGCTGGCGCCTCGTTCATGCAGGCCTGTGTTCTGGCCCGCGCCAACATCCTCATCTCCGGGGGTACCGGGGCTGGGAAGACCACCCTGCTCAACATCTGCTCGGGGTTCATCCCGCCCGACGAGCGCATCGTCACCATCGAGGATGCCGCCGAGTTGCAGATGCACCAGGAGCACGTCTGCCGGCTGGAGTCGCGCCCACCGGACGTGCGCGGNNGGAGAGGTCCGCGGCGGTGAGGCCTTGGACATGCTCCAGGCCATGAACACCGGTCACGACGGCTCGATGACCACGGTCCACGCCAATACTCCCCGGGATAGCCTCTCCCGGCTGGAGACCCAGGTGCTCATGGGCGGGGTCGAGTTGCCGTCGAAGGCGATCCGACAGCAGATCGCCAGCGCNNTGAAGAACGATTTCGAGCTGACCGGCGTCAGGCCTCAGATCCTCGACCGGCTCTTCGACATGGGCCTGGCAGTGCCAGCTGAGATCTCCCGGCTCTTCCCTGACCGGCGTACCGACCAGGTGGCCGCGATCAGGTTGCCGACGCCGCCGCCGGGTCCGCTTCAGAGGCGCCTTGGCTAAAGCTCGGCGACGAGGGGCTGGAATCACCCGGCAGGCACGTGGCTTCGGGGGCGTCCTCTTCGGCGTGGTGCTGAGCCTGGGGCTGACCGGCCTCTTGGCCGCACCGGTGCTGGCGGACGGGCCCACCCCCTACGACGGGGAGCTGTTCTCGCTCACCAATCAGGATCGGGCCAGCAATGGCGAGGGGGCGCTGGCGTACAACGGCACCCTCAGCGCGATCGCGGAGGCCAGGGCTGCTGACATGCTGGCCAGACAGTACTTCTCCCATCTGATCCCGCCCAGCAATACCTACGTCTGGCCGATCATGTCCGCGGATGGGATCCCTTGGAGATCGGCCGGCGAGAACATTGGCTGGAACAGCGGATACGCGGATGCGGCGGCCGGGGTCAACACCCAGTTCATGAACTCTCCCGACCACCGGGCCAACATCCTGGGGTCGTACAACGAGTTGGGGGTCGGCTCCTGGTATACCGATGGCCCCTGGAACTACGACGGCAGCGGCGGTGGACCCTATGCGGACGTCGACATGTTCGCCCAGGAGTTCGTTCTGGTCGGCTCCTCGGCCCCGCCGCCCCCCCCCGCGCCCCCCCCTTCGTCGGGTGCCGGTGGCAGCAGCAGCGGCGGCGGTGGTGGCGGCGGCGGGACGCCCGCCCCGGTCGCCACGCCCACCCCGACTCCCGTGCCTACGCCCACTCCCACGCCAAAGCCCCCTCCTCCGGGCGTCGGCTCCAGATCGCCGAAGCTGGCCCGAGGCCTGCTCTCCAGCACAATTGACCAGGTGATCAGCAGCTACCTCGATGAGTGAGGCCCCGGCTCTCGTCGGACCGGGGGTGGCCGAGGGCCAAGCCGTTCTGGAAGCCAACGGACTCCGCAAGAGCTTCACCATCAGCCGCACCCCGCATGAGGTCGTGCGCGGGGTTTCGCTCACCGTNNAGGCGCCCGACCAAGGGCAGGTGCTGGTCCGGGGTACCGATCTCTACGCGCTCGGCGAAGGTGAGCGGGCAGCGTTTCGGCGCCGCCAGATCGGCTTCATCTTCCAGTTCTTCAACCTCCTCCCCAGCTTGACCGCGGCTGAGAACGTCATGCTGCCCTACCGGCTGGAGCGCAACCGCGCCTGGCCGCTCCGTGGGATGGGCCGCGACCGTGACGCCCGGGCGCGCGCTCACGACCTGATGGCGATGCTGGGACTGAAGGGGATGCAGGGTCATCGGCCCGACGAGATCTCAGGTGGTGAGCAGCAGCGAGTCGCGGTGGCCCGCGCTCTGGTCTCAGACCCGGCCATCTTGCTGGCGGATGAACCCACCGGAACCCTCGACTACCATGCCGGCCGGGAAGTGCTGGAGCTGCTGCTCCGGCTCAGTCGCCAAGCGGGCCGGACCATCGTCCTGGTGACCCACGACGTCAGGACCGCCGCCTACGCCGAGCGGGTTGCGATCATGCTGGACGGGGAGTTCAAAGAGGTGGTGGAGTTGGGTCACCGGACCGTTCACGACACCACCCCGCTGCTGGAGCGGCTGGGGATCCATGGTCTCTGAGGTGGGCGCTGGGAGTTGATTCCTCTCCTTTGGCGCCGTGCGGCGTTGGCCCGCCTGGCCCTGGGGGTGGCTGCTCTGGCCCTGGGCGGTGGGGCGATCCTCGGGACCCAGCTGACGGCTGGCGCCCTCCATCGGCAGGCGACCGCCGCGATCCGGGAGCGGGCAGGATCGGCCGAGTACGACATCCAGCCCTTCGCCCGCCAGGGTTTCACGGCCGCTCAAGTGATGGCCATCTCCAAGCTCAAGGTGGTCTCGGCCGCCTCCCCGCTGGAGGAGAAAGCAGACTTGGCTGGCCTTCCCTCCCATGCCTTCCGGCAGGTGGTGCTGGTCGTGGCCGGCGCCAAGGGAGTGGCCTTTCGCCCGCTGCCGCTGGTCCGGGGCCGGCGCCCACGCTCGCTCGAGGAGGTGGCGGTCAGCCAGAACCTCACCCCGGGCATCTCGCTCCGCACCGGCGCCCGGGCTCCGGGCAAGGTGGGGATCGGCCAGAAGCTGGAGCTGATCAAGTCCGCCGGGGCGGGGAAGTTCCAGGTGGTGGGGGTGGTCGCCAACTCAGCGCTGGGCGCTCCCTTCACCGCGGACGCCGTCTACATCACTGAGGCAACGGCCCAGAAGCTATTCGCCAGTGGACTTCAGGTCAGCGAGGTCGCGATCAGGCTCCGCCCCGGAGCGACCGTGCCCCAGCTGCTCCGCGAGCTCTCCCGATCCGTCCACACCCAGTACACGGTGAGCAACCCGCGATCGGTGCCCGACGGGGACCCAGTAGGGGAACTGCAACCCATCCTCTACGGCATCACCGCGCTCAGCCTGGTGCTGGCGTTCGCGGTGATTGGGGCAACCTTCAGCTCGATCATTCTCGACCGTCGCCGGGAGATCGGTTTGCTGCGGCTGGCCGGGGCCAGCCGGGGCTTGATCTTCCGCAGCTTTCTGCGGGAGGCGATCGCCGCCTCCGCGCTGGGCGCGGCGCTGGGAGTCGGGGTCGGCTACTTGCTGGCGGAGGTTCTGATCGCCCTTTCCACCCCCTCCGGAGTGAATCCAGCGCCCCGGGTCGAGGCTGACCTTGGCTGGAGTGTGGCCGCCTTCCTGCTGGTCTTGCTCCTGGGCGTGCTCGCCGCGGCGCTGCCGGCGGTCCAGGCGGCTCGGATCCCGCCTCTGCTGGCGGTCAGGCCGCCCGCGATGCGTCGAGGCCGGGGGTGGGTCGTGCAGCTGCCGCTGATCGGGTTGGGAGCGATAGGTGCCTATTTCTTCTTCGAGAATGGGGGACCCCTGGGCGTCGGCCTGGGGGCGGCCTGCGCCTATGTCGCCATCTGTGCTGCCCTGGGCTGGACCGGCCCCTTCTTGGTCCGTGGTTTGGGCTCGCTGCTGGCCCCCTTTATCGGAGTTCCGGCAGCCGCGATCTCAGCGCGCGGGCGCACCAGCCCGGCCCGAACCTCCCTGGCCCTGGCTGCTCTCTTCGTCAGTGTGGCGACGGCGATCGGCTTGGTGGGGCTGTCCGGAGCTGCCCTGACCGCTGGCCAGGTCTGGGTGAACCACCTCTTCGTGGGCCAGTACCTGGTGGTTAGCCCGGTGGTTCAAAGCCAGAAGGTGGAGCAGCAGGTGCTGACCGCGATATCGGCCAAGACCGGCAGCACCACCGTGGTCGCCTCGGCTCCGGTTCGATTCGTAGTGGGCAGGGTCGGCCACCAGGCGGTTTCTCTGGCTGCGACCTCGGCCACGGCCTACGGCATCACTGGCGCCCTTCAGTTCGTGCACGGTGACCGGAGCTCGGCTTTGGCCCAGGTGGCCTCCGGTCAGGGCGTGCTACTTCCGCTGGAACTTGCCGACACTCTCAATGCCGCCGTCGGGTCCAAGATCAAAGTGGTGACCACGACTGGAACTGGCGCCTTCAGGGTGGTGGGCGTCGTCGCCCACACCCTGCCCGGAGCCTCGGGCGAGGAGTCAATCGTGGTTGACAGCGCAGCCGCCAAGAAGGACTTTGGCTCGGCGGCCGAGGGGTTCAACCTCATCCAACTTCAGTTGCGCGGACGAGGTGACCTCCAGCGGCCAGTGGCGCTGGCCGCCTTTCGGTACGGCATGGAGGAGGAGTCGGTCTCCTCAGTGCGACAGGGGGTAGACCTCGGCGTCCAGCACGACATCGCCGCGCTGTCGGCGCTGGCGTTGGTGGGAGTCGTGATCGCCATCCTGGCCGCCATCAACACCGTCGTACTGGGGGTCCGCGAGGGTACCCGGGACATGGCGCTCTTGCGGGTGGTGGGCCTCAGTCGGGCGGCGACGCGTCGGGCCGTGATGGGGGAGGCGCTGGCCACCGCGATCGCCGGATGTGCCCTCGGGGTGGCGGTTGGGATCGGCCTGGTCGCCCCTGAGGTCCATGCCGCCACCTCGGCCGCGCTGCCCCTGACCTTCGAAGTCCCGGGCCTGGTGATCCTGGCGGTGGTGCTGGCGGTGGTGCTGGCCATCNNGCCCTGAGCGTCGAGTGACTCGGCGGTGACCTCCGTTCCAGAGGCGGGGAGCCTGGAGGATTTGCTGGGCAACCGGGGGCGGCGGCTGCGGCGAGTGGTGCTGTTAGCGTCTCTGGGCTGCGTAGTGGGGCTGGCGGTCTTCGCCCTGTCCCACGAGTTTCCTCCTCGGCCCGGAGGCCTGGCCACCGACTTCCGGGTCTTCTACGCCGCCAGTGAGCTGGTCGGCCGGGGCGCCAACCCCTACCACCTCGGTGCTCTTCAGACCGCGGAACAGGCGGCACACGCTTATCCCAGCCGCAACCCCTTGCTGGACACCTTCGTGGATCCTCCGGGCGCCGCCTGGTTGCTGGTGCCCCTCTCCCATCTGCCGTTCTGGGTCAGCTACGGTCTCTTGACCGCGCTAGGGGTGTTCGTGGTGGTGCTCACGCTCACCCTCCTCGCCCGGGATCTGGGGTGGCGCCACACCAGCATCCTGGCGGCGGGGGTGATCGCCTCCTGGATCGGGCTGCTGGGCCTCATCGATGGCCAGTTTGATGCCCTTCTCTTCGCGGCCCTGGCGGGGTCGATGCTCCTGGCCTGGCACGAACGCAGCCTGGCCGCGGGGTGCGTGTTGGGCCTGATTCTGCTCCAACCCACGTTGCTCTGGCCGGTACCGATCTTCATGTTCCTGGCGCTCTGGCCCGACCGGGCAAGGGCCCTGCGCTTCGCGGCCGGGTTCCTGCTGGTGGCGGCGTTGTCCGTGCTCGCCAGCTGGTCGCTGCTGGCCTCCTGGTGGCACCAGCTGGGAGTGCTCGGGGGCGCGGTCGGGACCCACCAGTCCGATCTCGCCGGCCTCCCGGGGCTGCTCGGGGCGGCCCCCCAAGCCTGGCGGCTGGGCACCGATCTCACCGCACCCGCCACCCTGGCAGTGGTGGCGCTCGCTCTCGCCGCCATCGTGGTCTTCGGCGTCTGGATGATGGCCTCCCCAGATTGGCGGCGGGTGAGCCCGGTGGGAAGGATCACCTGGGCGGTGGCACTGCCGGTGGGGATCTGGCTGTTGGCCATCCCCTACGCCCACCCCAATGACGACCTGCTGCTATTGCC
Organism: Candidatus Dormiibacterota bacterium; assembly: GCA_003132265.1. Classification (GTDB taxonomy): domain Bacteria; phylum Chloroflexota; class Dormibacteria; order Aeolococcales; family Bog-877; genus Bog-877. The sequence goes on from PKXE01000148.1 coordinate 9,585, forward strand.
CCTATTCATGCTCACCGTGGGCCGCGACGCCCGGCGAGTCCACGGCCTGGGCCTTGGCCTCTCGGGGGCGACGCTGGTGCTGCTCTTGCTCGTCTGGCCGGCCCAGGTCGTCCCGTGGCCGCTGGGGCTGCTGCTGCTCGCGGTCCTCGCCGTCGCGCTCTGGCACTGGCGGACCGACATTCGCCTGACCGGCTTCGGGGCCGGGCTATGTGTGCTGGTGCTGGCCACTCTCCCGCCCATCTGGAGTTTTCACGCCCTGGCCGTCGGCCTCACCCCGATCGCGGTGCTGATCGTGGTGGTGGAGGGCGCCCGCACCTGCTGGATGGAGGTCGGGGGAGCCGGCACCGGCCCCGCCTATTTCGAAGAGCCGGCGGCGGTGGGGATTGCCCAGCAGGCGACCGGGGCATAATCCCCTGGCGTCATGAGTGTCTTCAGCCGGATCTACGACCCCACCCGACGGGAGGTCCGCCGCCATACCGGGGAAGTAGCCGAGATCGGTGAGCTGGGCGAGGAGTTCAAGCGTCTCTCCGATGCCGAGCTGCGGGCCAAGACCGACGAGTTCAAGGGTCGCCTGGAGCAAGGGGAGACCGTTGACGACCTCTTGGTCGAGGCCTTCGCGGTCGCCCGCGAGGCGGCCCAGCGCACTGTGGGGATGTGGCCCTTCGATGTGCAGTGCCTGGGGGGCATCGTGCTCCATCAGGGCAAGATCGCCGAGATGAAGACCGGCGAGGGCAAGACCCTGGTGGCCGCGCTCCCGCTCTATCTCAACGCCTTGACCGGGCGGGGCTGCTTCCTCGTCACCGTCAACGACTTCCTGGCCCGCCGTGACGCCGGCTGGAACGCCCCCGTGTTCCACGCCCTGGGCATGCAGGTCGGCGTGATCATCCCCGACCAGTCGCTGGTCTACGACCCCGAGTACATTGACGAGCAGCACAGCGACGCCCGGCTGCGCCACCTGCGGCCGGTCTCCCGCGGGGAGGCCTATCAAGCCGATGTCGTCTACGCCACCAACAACGAGATGGGCTTCGACTACCTGCGCGACAACCTGGCCCGATCCCTGGACCAGAAGGTGCAGCGCGATCGCTACTACGCGATCATCGACGAGGTCGACTCAATCCTCATCGACGAGGCACGCACCCCACTCATCATCAGCGGACTGGGTGAAGAATCACCAGAAAAATACTACCAATACGCGCGTCTTATCCCCCGGCTCACCCCCGACGTCGATTTCACCATTGACGAGAAGACCAAGTCCGGCAGTCTCACTGACGAGGGGATTGAGAAGATCGAGCGGATGACGGGGATCGCCAACATCTACGACATCGAGCACGTGCAGGAGGCTCACCACATCAACCAGGCGTTACGCGCTCACGCGCTGTACCTGAAGGATCGTGAGTACATCGTGCGTGACGGCGAAGTGGTGATCGTTGACGAATTCACCGGGCGCACCATGCCCGGACGGCGGTGGTCTGACGGCCTGCACCAGGCGATCGAGGCCAAGGAGGGCGTCAAGGTCCAGCAGGAGCAGCGAACGCTCGCCACGGTCACCTTTCAGAATTACTTTCGCACCTTCGAGGTGCTGGCCGGGATGACCGGGACCGCCATCACCGAGGCGGAGGAGTTCCACAAGATCTACCGGCTCGAGGTGGTGCCGATCCCCACCAACCGGCCCATGGTGCGGATCGACGAAGCCGACCTGATCTTCCGCTCGGAGGAGGTCAAGTTCAAGGCCATCGCCGATGAGATCGAGGAGCGGAGCCGCAAGGGTCAGCCGGTGCTGGTCGGCACGGTGAGCATCGAGAAGAGTGAGCGTCTCTCCCGGCTTCTGGAGAAACGGGGGGTCGTGCACGAGGTCCTCAACGCCAAACAGCACGAGCGGGAGGCTGAGGTGGTGGCCGCCGCAGGACAGCAGGGGGCGGTCACCATCGCCACCAACATGGCCGGACGCGGCACCGACATCGTGTTGGGGGAGGGGGTCCAAGAGCTCGGTGGTCTCTACATCATGGGCACCGAGAGACACGAATCACGGCGCATCGACAACCAGCTGCGGGGCCGGGCCGGCCGCCAGGGCGACCCCGGCGAGAGCCGGTTCTTTCTCTCCTTTGAAGACGACCTGATGCGGGTCTTCGGGGGGGAGAGGATGCGGGGGCTGATGTCGACGTTTGGGATCGACGAGGACGTCCCCATTGAGTCTCGGCTGGTGAGCCGCCAGATCGAGTCCGCGCAGTCGCGGGTCGAGGGAGCCAACTTCGACAGCCGCCGGTACGTTGTCGAATTCGATGACGTGGTCAACATGCAGCGTGCGATCATCTACGCGGAGCGGGATCGGATCCTGGAGGGTGTGGACACCCGCGACAACCTCCACGAGTGGACCGAGGAGGTGATCCGGGACCTGATCGCCGTCTACTGCCCCGGGCGCCACCAGGCCCAGTGGGACCTGGAAGGTCTGTGGAACCGCCTGCGCTACGTCTTTCCCTTTCCGCCTGCGGAGGAGGTCGAACTGGAGCAGCTCGGGGACAGCCCCGAGGAGGTGACTGACACTCTGATCAAGGAGGCGGAGCGCCTCTACGCGGAGAAGGAGGCGCTCTACACGGAGGAGGTGGTGCGGATCGCCGAGACCCAGCTGATGCTGCAGTTGATCGATCAGCGCTGGGCGGACTACCTCACCACTCTGGAGCACCTCAAGGACGACATCCGTTGGCAGTCGATGGGCCAGCGGGATCCGCTGGTCGAGTTCAAGGCAGAGGCCTTTTCCGCCTTCCAGTCCTTCCAGGAGTCGCTCAAGCAGGAGATCGTCCGCTACCTCTTCCACGCCGAAATCCAGCTGACCCCGGCGGAGGCCGCGCCGCTGGAGGGGGTCGCCGTTCACCCCGAGGCGGGTCCAACCGCAGCGGTTGGGGCGGACACGGTGCCAGCGTCCGTGACGCCTGTCCCGGTCGGTCCGCCCGTGGCGGCTGCCCCCGCGGCCAGCCGGCCAACCCAGAGTCCGGGCGCGGTGCCGCCGGTGAGCCGCAACGCGCTCTGCCCGTGCGGCTCGGGTCGCAAGTACAAGCGCTGCCACGGGGCCGCTAGCTGACTCGGTGACCGCC
>PKXE01000119.1:0-717 GCA_003132265.1 Candidatus Dormiibacterota bacterium
CGCTCGTAGACGAGGGCCAGGGCCACCCCAGCCACGAAGAGCGAGGGCGCTAAGAGCAGGATCGAGCCGCCCACCGAGAAGCTGTGGGCCAAAGAGAAGATCAAAGCGCTGACGACGACCGATAGCGTCACCCCCCACTTCCGCCGGAGGCCGCCATAGATGAAGCCGCGGAAGACGACCTCCTCGACCAGCGGGGCGATCACGGCGATGGAGATCACGGCCAGGTAGGGCTCGGCCCCGAAGGCCTGGGAAATGTCGCAGCCCTGGGGGTTCTTCATCCCCCCCAAGAGCGGTGAGAGGATCTCGGAGAAGATCCCGGTCACCACTTGGAGAATGAGCGCCAGAGGGGGCATCAGGACCACCACCCAGAGCGGGAAACGGCGCAGCCCCAGCCGGGCCCAGGCCCGTCCGCCGTGCCGGCTCGCGAAGACCAGCACGATGGCCAGCAGCACCCCGTAAAAGGCGATGGTGGTGGCGAAGCTGAAGTAGGGCACGACCGGCTGCCAGCCGGGGCCCTGCAGCGCCTTGATCACCCCCAGCTGGTGCAGCAACAGCACCACCAGCGCCGGGGCGAGGTAGGCGGCCGCCGCGCCCGGCACGGCGATGACCACGGCCAGGAGGATCTGGCGGGGCCCCCACCAGACCTCCGGCGAAGAGGGCGCCAACGGCGGCCCCGCCGGAGGTGATTCGATCAGAACCCCGGCCCCCGCCGAGGAC
>PKXE01000119.1:736-6816 GCA_003132265.1 Candidatus Dormiibacterota bacterium
GGGCGAGGCGGGAGATGAGGGCTGGTGCGCAGCCAGAGGTAGGCGAGGCCCGCCAGCAGCAGGACGTAGACCACGCCGAAGGTCCAGGAGCTCTCCAGCACCCCCACCAGCGCCGCCGCCAGCAGCTGGAGCCCCAGCCCCCAGCTGACCCGCTCGGGGTGGCCGGAGAACCTGGTGCCGGGGCGCACCACCGCCAGCGCGCCGGCCAGGATCAGGACATCGCCCCCCAGCCCCACCACGGCCCCGATGAACACCAGGGCGAACTCCAGCGGTCCCTGGGGAGCCCCCAGGTGGGCGATCGCTCCCCCCAGGGCCAGCACCGCGATCACGTTCCCCAGCACCGAGCAGGCCGACACCACCAAGAGGGCCAGGGCCAGCCGGAGCCGCCACTCGGGCGAGGGCGATTCAGACAGGACGCCTAGCTCGGTCGGGGCGGGCCCAGTGCTGCGCCGCCGGCGCGGCTGGTTCACCATCTGTTCACCACCGGTCGAGACCCTCCGCCGGTAGGCGCGCCGGCGGCGAATTGCCGGAGAGCGGGCACCCGCACATCATGCACGATGGGCCCAGTCACGGGGCCGAGCTGCCTGACCTCCCATTAAGTGGTGTGGGAGCGGGCTCGCCCGCCCGAGGAGGGCTGCCCCAAGCTGAGCCGCCACTTCCTCAAAGCGCCCGTTCCCCGGTCGGTTCGAACTCGCGGCGGGCCTATAATCCTCGCCATGCCAGCCCCGAGTGGGGATTCCAGGCGGGTGCCAAGCTCGGTGCTCTCGCGAATCCGGTGCGCCGCCGACTTCCGCAACCTCTCCCAGGAGGAGTGCCGTCAGCTGGCGTCGGAAATAAGGGACTTCCTGGTGGAGAAGGTCTCCCTCACCGGGGGCCACCTGGGCCCCAACCTGGGGGTGGTGGAGCTGACCCTGGCCCTCCACCGCGTCTACGACAGCCCCACCGACCAGATCGTCTTCGACACCGGCCACCAGACCTACGTCCATAAGATCCTGACCGGTCGGGCGGACCAGTTCGCCACCCTGCGGCAAGCGGGCGGCCTCTCCGGCTACCCCAGCCGGTCGGAATCTCCCCACGACCTGGTCGAGAACAGCCATGCCTCCACCGGCCTCAGCTACGCCCTGGGACTGTCCCAGGCCAAGCGCCGGCGGGCCGAGCCGGGCAAGGTGGTGGTGGTGGTGGGCGACGGCTCGCTGACCGGGGGCATGGCCTACGAGGCGCTCAACAACATCGGCGCGCTCCGGCCCGACCTGACCATCGTCCTCAATGACAACGGCCGCTCCTACGCCCCCACGGTGGGGGGGCTGGCCGACCACTTCGCCCGGCTGCGCTTGGACCCCCGCTACGAGGCCGCCAAGAGCGGCATCGGCGGTTTCCTCAGCGCCATCCCCGCGGTCGGGGAGCCGGCCCACGAGATGGCCAAGCGGCTCAAGACCGGGATGAAGCAGCTGGTCGCGCCCCACGTCTTCTTCGAGGACCTGGGCATCAAGTACTCCGGGCCCATCGACGGCCACGACCAGCGCTCGATCGAGGGGGCCCTCAACCTGGCCAACCGGCTGCCGGGCCCGGTGGTGGTCCATGTGGTGACCGAGAAGGGCCACGGCTTCCTCCCGGCCGAGGCCGACGAGGTCGACAAGTTCCACGGCGCGCCCCCCTTCAACATCACGACCGGCAAGCCCACCGGCCAGAGTCGGGTCAGCTACACCGACGTCTTCGAGGAGGTGCTCTTGCAGCTGGCCGAGGACGACCCCAAGCTGGTGGCGATCACCGCCGCCATGGCCTCCTCGACCGGGCTGCTCAAGTTCGCCGAGCGCTACCCGGACCGCTTCTACGACGTGGGGATCGCCGAGCAGCACGCGGTCACCTTCGCCGCCGGGCTGGCGATGGGGGGGCTGCACCCGGTGGTCTGCATCTACTCCACCTTCCTGCAAAGGGCCTTCGACCAGGTCATCTGCGACGTCGGGCTCCACAACCTGCCGGTCACCTTCATCCTCGACCGGGCCGGGGTCACCGGCCCGGACGGCAGCTCCCACCACGGCATGTTCGACCTCAGCTACCTGCGGATGGTGCCCAACATGGTGGTGGCGACCCCCAAGGACGCCCAGGAGCTGGGCCGGCTGGTGGCGACCGCCACCGGGCATCAGGGCCCCTTCGCGATCCGATACCCGAGGGGCCCCGTGGCGGAGCGGGTGATCGACATCCGGCCGCTGCCGAGCCTCACCTGGGAGCTGGTCCGGGAGGGCGGCCGCGACGTCCTCATCTGCGCCGCGGGGAAGATGGTCGCCGTCGCCGAGAACGCGGCCACGCTGCTGGCGGCGAGCGGGGTCTCCGCCTCCGTCGTCAACGCCCGCTTCATCAAGCCCACCGATCGCCGGCTGGCCACCTGGGCCAGAGCGCACCGGGCGGTGGTCACCGTCGAGGACAACACCCGGCGCGGCGGTTTGGGGGCCTCGGTGCTGGAGTTCCTGGCCGAGCAGGGGGTGGTGCGGCCGGTGCGCCAGGTGGCGCTCCCCGATCAATTCCTCCCTCATGGCGCCCAGGGCGAACTCCTGGCCGAGTACGGACTGACCGCCGAAGGGGTCGCCGAGGCGGCCGTCCTGGCGCTGGAGAGCTCCGCGGAGGCTCACCCGGACCAGGCTCGGGCGGTTGGCTGAAGCGCCCGCCGCGGAGGGTGGTCGGAGCGGCCTAGGCGAGCTCCTGGCGGCGGTTGTCGAAGACCAGTTCCGAGCCCACCCGGCGGTCGCCCGCGCCAACGGAGACCACTCCGCCGACGGGCTGGTCGCGGCGGCGGGGGCCAGTGCTCACGAGCAGCGGCACTCTGAGCTGCGGCGGCTGCAAGGACTTCTGGCCGAGGTGGCCGCGGTGCCGGATCGTGACCTGAGCCTGGACCTGGACACCGCCCGGAGCGTCGTCGACTCGGAGCGGTTCAGCCTGGAGGTCCGGAGGCGGACCTTCAAGGATCCCACCAGCCTGCTCGATGGCGACTCCCCGCTGGACGTCGGCGGCTACCTGCTCCGGGACTACGCCCCCCTGCCAGAGCGCCTCGGCGCCCTCTGCCGGCAGCTGGAGCAGGCGCGGGAGTGGACCGAGCAAGCCCTGCGCGCCCTCGAGCCGCAGCTGGCCGCGCCGCTCATCGAGCTGGCGCTCCAGGGGGCGGAGGGCCACCTCAGCTTCCTTCGGGGCGAGGTCGCCCCCCTCGCCGAGGATCAGGACGACCGCTCGCTCCGCCGCCGGCTCCGGGCGGCGGNNGACGGGTTGCGGGCCATGCTGCTCGCCGAAGAGGGACTCGACCGCTCCATCTCGGAGCTGCGCCAGGAGGCCGAGCGGGAGCTGGACTCGCTCACCGAACAGCGCGGCCGGCTGCTGGTCGACAGCTTCCCGGGCCGCGAGATCGCCGAGGTCCGGCGCGAGCTGGAGCGAGACCACTACACGGAAGACACCCTGATCTCGGGAGCTGACGGCCTCCTGGAGGAGCTCCGGGCCTTCGTGGAGCAGAACGCCGAGGTGCCCGTCCCCGAGGGCCCCAAATGCGAGGTGCGGCCCAGCCCGGGGTTCATGACCGCCTGGGTGAGCGCCGCCTACGAGGGGGTGGGGCCGCTGGAGCAGAAGCCCCTGCCCTGCATCTACTACGTCACGACCCCCCAGCCGAGCTGGAGCGACCGGGAGACCGACGAGTGGCTCCGCTACCTGAACCGGGGCACGCTGAAGAACACCAGCGTGCACGAGGTCTACCCCGGGCACCACGTCCAGTACCTCTACTCCCGGAGGCTCACTTCTGACGTGCGCCGTTTCTTCTGGACCTCGGGCTTCGGCGAGGGCTGGGCCCACTACGCCGAGCTCCTGATGGTCGAGCGGGGGCTGGCCGACGGCGACCCCCTGCTCCAGCTCGCCCAGATCGAGGACGCTCTGCTGCGGGCCTGCCGCTACCGGACCACCGTCGGGATCCACGCCGAGGGCTGGCCGGTCGAGGAGGGGACGGGGCTCTTCATCGACCGGATCGGCCTGGACGAACTGCCGGCTCGGCGCGAGGCGATGCGGGCGACCTTCGACCCTCTCTATCTGGTCTACACCCTGGGCAAGCTGGAGATCCTCCGCTGGCGGGAGGAGTGGCTGCGCTCCAACCGGGGCGACCTGCGCTCCTTCCACCGCCTCCTGCTCTCGGCCGGCAGCCCGCCGCTGGCGGCGCTGGGGCGGTGGCTGCAAGCTCGGTGAGCTGATGTCCGGGCGGCAGCAGGCACTGCTGGTCCTCGCCGGGGCCAACTGCCTCTGGGCCGGCTCCTACATCGCCGGTAAGGCGGCGCTGGCGACCTGGCCCTTCGCCAGCGTCAACATGGTCCGCTTCACCATCGCCGCCGCCATCCTGCTCCCGGTGCTCTGGCGCGGACGGCACCAGCTCCCCAAATCACCAGGGGACCGCTGGCGCCTGGTGGCCATGTGCTGCCTCGGCTTCGTCGGCAACAAGGCGCTGGAATACCTGGGGCTCAGCCTCACCACCGCCACCGACACGGCGCTCTTGATCGCCGCCGAGGCCCTCGCCACCGTGCTGCTGAGTGTGGCGCTCCTCAGCGAGCGGATCCGCCTTTTGGAGGCGGTGGGACTGATCCTGGGCGGGATCGGGGTCTACCTGGTGGTGGAAGGCGGCCTCCGGGCCCCCACTTTGCTCTCCGGCTCTCAAAGCGTGGGCAACCTGTTGGTCGTGGCCTCGCTGATCCTGGAGTCCGGATTCACCGTGATCGGCAAGACCGTGGTCGAGCGCTACCCGCCCCTCCTGATCACCGCCGCCGTGGTGACTGGCAGCCTGATCGCCTGGTGGCCCGCGGGCATCGCCGCCCTCTGGGTTAGGGGCTGGCCCTCGCTGTCCATCGCCGGCTGGATCGGGATCGCCTACCTGGGCGCGATCACGACCGCGCTCTGCTACTGGGCCTGGCTCTGGGGGCTCAAGCGAGTGATGCCGGGCGCCATGGCCCCCCTGCTCTTCATCCAGCCCCTGCTCGGAACCGCCCTGGCGGTCTGGGTGAGGGGGGAGCACCCCTCCCTGCCCACCCTCTTCGGCGGCGTCCTCATCCTGCTGGGAGTCACCACCGTCGTGATCCGGCGCGAGCCCGCCCCGGAGGCCCCGGTCGCCACCGCCGGAACCGCGTAGACGCCCGCCGCAGTTCCGCCGGCTCCTACCCTCGTCCCCGGGAGATGTGGTCGTTCCAGGCTTCGAACGCCTCTTCGGCACTCATCGCGGCCACCTCCTCGCAGCGGAACTGGCCGGTCTGGATCNNTGCGTTGGCGCGGCTCCCTGCCCGCGGGTGTCGGCATCGCGATCGACCTCCTCGCGCTGGCGAAGCCCCGCGGCCCAGACTTCGACAATCTCAACGCGGTCAACTTCCGCGATGCGGGACACAATTCACCAGGTCCGATTCCCGACGACGAGCTGGCGAAAGCCGCTCAGCTCATCAACTAGAGGCTCCCCGGCATGGGGTTCGTCTCGAGCAAGAGCAGCTGGCGCAGAATCTGGGGAACCGGATCCGGACCGACCCGGCGCAAATCATCGAGGGCGTCCTCGGTGAAGGCGATTGTCGTCAGGACTCATCCTCGCTCGCCGCCACCAGCGACTGTTGCTGGCTCAAGGCAAGGTGAGCGGCAATCTCCTGCGCCTGCTGGAGCTCCTCTTCCAGAACCCGATCGTCACGATTCACTTCGTCGGAGCGAGGTTGGCGGTGAGCTTTGCCACCGCCAAACAATCTGGTTGACCGACTGGTCCGGCGGGAACTCCTCGAGGAGGCGACGGGGCAGCGCCGCCATCGGCTCTTCGCCTACCGGCCGTACCTCGGACTCTTTGCGGGTATCTGACGTGATCGGGCTCGAGCCCGCCCCGGAGGACCCGGTCGCGGGCGGTTTCCGCCGGCGGGCGGCTCAAGATTCGATCACCGCCGTCGCGGAGTGGTTACGGCTAGCCCCATCCCTGGCGCCTGGGACTACCTTCGCCCTGAGGTTCCAGGCGGGGCGAACCCTTCATTTTTACCCCGCGCGACGGCGGAACCTGCTCTCCCTCTCTCCGTCGGCACCGTGCCGACGGACCCGCCGCCCCC
>PKXE01000203.1 GCA_003132265.1 Candidatus Dormiibacterota bacterium
ATCGATGGGACTTGACTAACGGAAACCCTACACCCCGGGGGGAGCGGCAAAGCTGGGAAGTTGACCGGCGTTGTCGCTCACCACCCGCACGTCGATGTCCCAGTCGTTGTTGGCATGGAGGCCAAAATTCATCTCCTCCACCACGTAGGTGAAGTTGGCTGGATTGACACCGACTACCACCGCCGCATGACCGTATGGCGCGCCATACAAGGTACCGGCGGGCTGCCAACTCACGAGCTCTCCCACCACGGGGATGCTGGAACTCGTCGCGCCGGTCAGGGCCGACTCGGCAACCGCCTTGATAGCGATCTGGCCCCCGTTCTGTTGGATCGCGGTGGGATCGCTGCCGGTCCAGTTCATCACCGCCCAGAAGGAGCACTCGCCGCGGTAGTCAGGGAGATTCTCGCAGTATCCCATCTGGCTGTCGGGGAGGCCCCAGGAAGCGTTGCACTCGGCGAAGATTCCCATGATGGTGGAATAGTCCGGGCTATTGGGGAAAGCCAGGGCATCGGTGATGGTGGTTGCCCCGGGGTATCCGGTTGGGGGCTCGGTGCTGCTCCACATCGACGTCCCAGATCCGCTCACGGTCAGGTACAGACGGGTGCCGGGGGCAGCGTCCAAGATCGGAGTGCCGTTGGCAGTGAGGGCACTGTTGAGAATGGCGGCGCTGCCGGCAATACCGGGCAGGACCGCATTGGGAGCCAGGGCAACGGTGAAGGACAGGGGGTCGGTGACCACGATCGCGGGGCTACCGGAGTCGGTCATCTGCACGGTAAAGGACGAACTGCCGGCGGCGGGGGGCGTGCCGCTCTGGATGCCGCTGGCGGACAGGGTCATCCCCGCCGGTAGTTGGCCCGCTACCACAGCGAACGAGTACGGCGAGGATCCCCCCTCCCCTACCAGGGGCGAGCTGTACGGCTGGCCGGACTGAGCTCCCGCAAGCAGGCTGGTGAGGATCTCGACGGCGGGGCTGAGGGGCGCGAAGTAGCCGAAGGCATCTACCACCACGTCGGNNGGATAGACCGCGAGGAAGCTCGGAGCGCTGCCGTTGGTCACGGTCACGTTGGTTACCACCGCCGAGGCGTCGGCAGCGATCGTGCCAACGTCGGCCAGGCCCAGCCCGAGGGTGGCGTTGCTTCCCAAAGGCCCTCGCGTCAGACGCGTGTCCAACACTCGGGTTGGACTGATGGGGGTGAAGAGGCTGGCGCCGGCCGGGGTCGTACTTCCCGTGGTGAAATACCCGGTGACGTCGACCACCACGTCGGTCTGGCCTTGACTGTTGTAAACGGTGATCTGCCCGGTGTTCGGGTCGACCAGGACAATTACCCGGTGGGCCAGGGTCTCGCCGCCGGTCCAGTTGACGTTGGACGCGGTGGGCAGCGCCGGCCCGGGGTAGACGGTCAGGAAGCTCGGCGACGTCGTATTGGTCACCGTCACGTTGGCCGCCACCGCCGCGACCCCGCTGCTGGGGACGCCCCCCTGGCCTTCCACCTGAATCGCCAGGGCGCCCGCGCTCTGCAGGGTGCTCCCGGCGTTGGGTTCGCCGCTGCCGGGGCGGGTATCCGTGATGCGGGCGGGAGTCAGCGGCACGTAGCTTCCGGCCGTACTGCCACCGCCCTCCGGAGCGAAGTAGCCCTCCAGATCCACCACCAGATCGGTGGCGCCGGCGTCGTTATAGAAGCTCACCGCCCCGCCGGCACCGACCCCAACGATCACCAGATTGGAAACGGTGTCTCCCGCCGACCAGTTCAGGTTCGAAATCTCGGGCCGAGAGACACCCGTGGGAAAGACCGTCAGGAAGCTGGGCGCGGTGGTTTTGGTCGTGGTCACGTTGAGCGCCACCGCCGTCGCGCCCGGAGGCATCGTGACGGACCCGAAGGTGCCGACCACCGGAAGCGATAGCGAGCCGCCCGGAGTGAGCGAGGGCGCTTCTCCCGCGACCCGGGTATCCAAAAGCCGTGTCGGCTGTAGCGGCGTGTAGGCGCCGCCGGTAGTGTCGGTGGCGCCCACGATTGGAAGCGAGATGCTTAGTCCCGCGACCCCGAGCGCGGTGAGAAAGCTCAGTAGCAGGATCGTTACAAGCCGCGAACGGGGCTTGCCGTGACGGCAAAGGCGGAGTTGACGCTCCCGAGGCATGCGCCAAGGCTATCGGACGTCTGCATGTGCACAAGTGCGATAGCCGTTCTGTCACATTTAAATCAGCGCATAGTCAAGTTGCCGGGCCCCCCGCGCGAGAGCAGCCGCGAAAACCGCTAAGGGCGGCTTGAGCAACCTCGATGAGACCGACCCTCCAGCGCCTTTTTCCCACCGGTCGGAAAGCGAACTCGCCGTTGGGCCCCCAGCCCTCCTGCTGAAGACCCCGGCGCGAGATAGCGCTCGACCGCGATTAGCGCCCATAGCTTGCTGCGCGCCTGGTCTGGCGTCCACGACCTCAGATGCGCTGGTCGGTTGCCGAGTCGGGAGTCCCGTCGAAGTACTGGTCGAGGACCTGGCGAAACCACGACTCGCCAGGACTCGCCCGCAAGAACAACGTCATGGACGAGCGGAGCTTTGGGGCGTCGACAGGGCCGAAGATCTGCTCCGCGCTCAGGCCCTTCGTCTCAGCCACAATTTGTGCGCACTCAAGCAGCCGCGGACCCAGGACGATGTGGCGCAGGTAGGCGGTCGCCTCCTCCAAGGATGAGATCGCGAACTGCCTCGACGTTGAGCTTTGCCCAAGTCCGGCAATCTGCGGGAACACGAACCACATCCAGTGGCTCGTCTTGTGCCCGCAGCGCAGCTCCCTGATGGCGCGGTCGTAGGTGCTACCGGCGTTCTGGGCGGCAACGAAGCGCTCGAGATCGTACGGGTCGTCGTCCATGCCACCTCCTGTGGTCCTTCATGATCGGAGAGAAGATCCAGCATTTCCAGGACAAGTACACCTAGGCCGACTACCATACGGTGGCTGGCTGTCTGCTCTCAGTTGAAATGTGGGCTGAGTGATTTCGGCCCTGGCTTCTCTGAGCTGAACCGCCCCGGGTTTGGTAGAGACTCTGGTTAGTGGGAAACCGCCAGCC
>PKXE01000233.1:0-163 GCA_003132265.1 Candidatus Dormiibacterota bacterium
GCGGGTCGCGGCGTTGGCCGCCACGGGTAAGCCGAGCTAGCCCGCGCGCCGGAAGCACTGAGAAGCTGGGGCGCGCCGAGGTAAATTTGTCAGTCCCCGGGGAAGCGATCGGCGACTAAGGCCGGCGGTACCCGCAGCGGTCACCCTGCGCGTGGGCGATAGC
>PKXE01000233.1:225-6132 GCA_003132265.1 Candidatus Dormiibacterota bacterium
ACCACCTAGTTAACGGGGTGGTAGGCGGACACGGCCCGGATCCAACTCGGCAGCAGGTTAAGCGGCATGAAGGTGGCGGAAAGGAACGAAAGTGGCCAGACCAGCAAGCTGCTGGCGATTACCGACCCCCGGCTTCGCATCAACAATGCCAGCGAGTTGGCGAGAGACGCGAAAGCGGTCCCGAGGAGCACCGGCGCCAGCACGCACACCAGCACTCCCCGGGACCATCCTGGTAAACGTCCTGGTCTCCCCCATCGTCGCGGCGGGCCCGGTAGTCCTCTGCTTTGACCTCCGGGCTCGCAAGGAGGACCCGGGAGCGGTTCAACTGGAGGCGCAGCCCGCCTTCCAGCCCTGACAACCACTGCCCGGCTGGACCAATGGAACGCTCAGCTCAGGAAGCTTGATCACCGCCGCGGAGAGGAGGGTGAGGGTACAAGGACCCGATCAGGTCGCAACGCCGGAACTACGGCCGCTGGGAATCTCGGGACGCGGACACAGCGGTACAGTCGTCCTGACGTCCGTGAGGCGCACCAGCCGCGGCCTCCGAGGCCATCCGTTCCAGCACCGGAACCGCGACCGCGACCGCCCGGCCCAGGGCACGTACGGCAAGTCGCTGGCGTCGGCCGACCTCGATCAACCCCGCCAGGCTGGCGGGATGAAGGAAGAGCAGGCGCGCGACCCGCAACGGGCTGGGACCCGCCGATCCCGGAGCCACCAGGGTCGCGGCTGCGCCCAGCGGCAGCGACGGAGTGTCGACAACCGTGCGCAGGGCCGCCAGCGGAGCTGTCGCCCCAGGGGACCGCGAACTGGCCCATGCGGCGGTCTCCATCTCGACTATGTCCACCCCCTGACCGGCGAGTTCCGCTCGCTCCCCCCTCCGATCCGCGGCCTGCTCTCGGCTCCCGAGCCGAGCCGTCCGGCCCACTTGCCCGGCGACCAGTCGGTCGTGCACCGCCAGATCCAGCTGGAGCCACGCACCGCCCGGCGCCAGCACCCGGGAGCCGATCCCCACCGACCCCGGGGGCCAGTCGCCCGAGCAGGCGCCCCCCACCCCCGCCACTAGGACGGCGGTCCCGCCGGGGGCCAGGCGCGCTGCTTCAGCCGCCGCCGCCAGGCCCATGCCGGTCTCCCAGATCTCGACCGTGGGATGACGCCGGCGACTCCACCTCAGGTACCCCGGGGCTGGCCGACCCACCCAACCCCGCCCCAGAGCGTGGCGAGCCGCTCTCGCTTCCGAGCTGAGAGCGCAGGCGACCAGAACCAGCGGACGGCCCGCCGGGGGCGCTGGCGAAGACATTCCTCGGGCGACGATCCCGAGACCGGCCAGCGGCGCCACCGCCAAGAGCGCGCTGGGACCGATGCCGAGGACGATCGCCAGCACAGTGCTCTGCGCGATGACCCCGGCCACGAGCACCGCCGACGCTGCGACTGCCAGACGGGAACCGCCACGAACGCCGCCGAGCCAGCAGCCGACCCAGAGCTGCAGCGCCAGCCCCACCACCAGCCAGCCCAGGTAGTTGAGCGCCGAGACCCCGTACCAGACGCCGGCGCCGCGGGGGTATGAGTAGATCGAGCCCAGCCACCAGTGGGCACCCCGGAGTGCCACCGGGTCCACCACCACGTCGATGGCGACCATCGCCAGCGCCGCCAGCACCAGCCGTCTGGTCCCCCTCGCCCCCAGGGCGCCGGCCAGGGTGTAGGTGCAGAAGGCCAGCCAGGTGAAGCTCAGGCTGTCGAAGATGGGAACGCCCAGCACGCGCCAGTCGTGAGTGAGGCCGGCCGTGCGGTAGGCGTACGCGCCGAAGGGAACCCCAGGGCCGCCGGTCGACGCCCACTCGGCGGAGAAGGCGATCAGCCAGCCTCCCAGCGCGACCGGGATGGCCCGGCGCCAGCCGAATTGGCGCCAGATCAGCAGGATGATCAGGACCCAGGGCCCAAAGGCGTACCAGCGGGAGAGCAGCGGCGCCACTCTCAGGCGGCCCGACCGCCGGTCGCCGGCCCCAGCTCGCGGACGGCCTGGAGCAGGGCGAGGTCCAGGTCTCCCACCTCCCAGCCGAGCTCCCGGCGGGCCCGGCCGGAGTCCACGTACATGGGATGGGCCGCCATCCGCACCGAGGTGAGGGAGATCGACGCCGGGCGGCCTCGCAGCCGACCCTGGGCCTCGCTGGAGATGGCCGCGGCAAAGGCCAGCCCCAGTGGCACCCGCCACCGAGGTGGCGCCACCCCGGCGATCTCTGCCACCTGAGTCAGCAGCTGACGCAGGGTGAGGTTGCGGTCACCCAGGATGTAACAGCGGCCGGCGACCCCGCGCTCCAGAGCCAGTACGTGGCCGCGGGCAACGGCCTCCACTGCGACCAGATTCAGTCCCGTGTCCACCACTGCCGGGATCCGCCCCTGGAGGAAGTCCCGGATGGTCTGGCCGGTCGGGGTGGGGCGGCGGTCGCCACTACCGACCGGGGTGCTTGGTTGCACCACCACGACCTCTAACCCCTTGGGAGCCTGTCCCAGGACGAGACGCTCTGCGGCCCACTTGCTCCGCTTGTAGGGACCAGCCAGCGTCGCCGGAGACGGGGCGGCGTCAAGCTCCGTGCAGACTCGCCCGGAGCGGAGGAAGCGGAGGGTTCCCACCGTGCTGCAGTGCACTACCCGGCGAGCACCGGCCAGCCGGGCCGCCGCCAGCACGTTGGCCGCACCCCCCACGTTGACCGCGATCATGCGGCTGGCATCTGACGGCAGCAGCGAGAGCCGGTAGTCGGCAGCGCAGTGGATCACAAACTCGCAGCCGCGGGCGGCGGCTACCACCGAGGCGAGCTCGGTGATGTCGCCGGGGCAGGGGGTGACCCCCGCGGGCGGTTGGAACTCCCGGGGATGGCGGACCAGGGCTCGCACCTCGTATCCGGCCCGGAGGAGCTGGCGCGTGACCGCGGCGCCGACGAAGCCGCTGGCGCCGGTCAGCAGCACCGGACCCCGAGGCTCCCCGCTCATTCGCGCTCGGCGGCGGAAAGCAGCGGGGCGTCCAGGACGTAGCCGTCGCTGCGCTTGGTCCGGAGCAGCCGCGGATGACCGGGATCAGCTTCCAACTTGAGCCGGAGCCGGTGGACGCACATGGTGACCGCGGCCGGGGTCGCGGTGGGATCACCACCCCAGGCCCCATCGATGATCTGGCTCCGACTCAGCACCACCCCGGAGTTGAGCGCCAGGTACTCGAGCAGATCCGCCTCCCGGGGGCTGAGGAAGTGGCGGCGGCCCTCGATGCGGGCGCTGCGCTGGGCCGGTTCCACCACCAGCGGTCCGATCTCCAGCACCCGCCCCGAGGAGCGCCGCTCCACCTGCCGCCGGCGCAGGATCGCGCGCATGGTGGCCCGCAGCATGGCCGGGGGATAGGGCTTGGCCAGCACGTAGTCGGCGCCCGCCTCCATCAGCGAGACGGTCTCCTGGAGATCAGCCGTCAGCACCACCAGCGGCGCGGTGGAGATGCTCCGCACCGCCTCAATCCCGCGCGCCCCCTGCAGCAGCGCCCGATCGGCCACCATGGCGGCCGGCTGCTCGCGGCGGATCAGCTGCGACAACTCTTCCAAGCTGCCCACCACTCGGGCCTCCAGCCCGGCGGTCTGGGAGACGATGTGAACGGCGACATCCGCGTAGTCAGGATCGCCCTCTAGGATGGGGACTAACACCTGTCCATTCTCACTGACACCGTGAGGAACCTCGATTTCTGGCCGCCTGCATGAGGTCCTGATCATGACTGCTGACGTCCTCGATCGGATCATCCAAAAGCTCACCTTCCTCGGGCCCCTCGGGGACACCGTCCACAAGTGGCTAGGAAGATTGTTGGCCGGGGACTCCCCGACCGCCCTAGCCAAGGAGTTCCTCAACGGGTCCTGGCTGGGCCACCCGCTCCACCCCGCCCTAACCGACGTGCCCATCGGAGCCTGGATGGGGGCCAGCCTGCTCGACGTCGCCGACGGAGGACGCGGGGGTGGGATCGGCCGGGGCGCGGACATCATGGTGGCAGTCGGATGTGCCGGCGGGGTGGCGGCCGTGGTCAGCGGGCTGGCTGATTGGCAGGACAATTACGGTAAGGAGCGGGAGATGGGCGCCGCCCACGGCCTCATCAACACCGGCGCGCTGGCGCTCTACTCAACCTCACTGGCGCTCCGCATCAAGGGTGCCCGCGGTCCGGCGATCGGCCTGTCGCTGTTGGGGCTGGGAGCCGTCCTGACCGGCGCCTACATCGGCGGAGACATGGTCTTCCGCCTGGGGTCCCAGGTGAACCGCAACGCCTTCAGCGAGGGCCCCTCAAAGTGGAGCGCGGCAGCCGAGGAGGACGAGGTCGTGGAGGGTGCCTTCGTCCACAAGCAGGTGGGCCACAACCAGGTCCTGTTGACCCGCCTGGGCGGTGAGATCTGCGCCGTCAGCGCCATCTGCTCGCACGCCGGCGGGCCCCTCGATGAGCTCCCGATCGAGGACGGTCAACTCCACTGCCCCTGGCACGGGTCGCGGTTCGATCTGCGGACCGGGCAGGTCATCCACGGCCCGGCGACCGCGGCCATCCCCGTGTTCGAGACCCGCACCAGGGAAGGCAAGGTGGAGATCCGTCGACCGTAGCCGTGACCAAGATTGACCACGTCCTGCTCGCCACCACCGATCTCCATCACGGCGAGCAGCAGCTCTGGCGGGGCTATGGGCTGCGCTGCGTGCCGGGAGGCAGCCACCGCCAGTGGGGCACCGCCAACCTGATCGTGCCCATCGGCAGTCAGTACCTGGAGCTGGTGGCGGTCGAGGACAAAGAGCTGGCCGCCACCACCCTCCTGGGCCGGGCGGTGCTGGCCGCCGCCGACCGCGATCGGCTCACGCCGATCGGACTCTGCCTCGCCTCAGCAGATCTCCCCGCTACCGCCGCTCGGCTGGCCCAGGAGCCGGAGCGAGGGTCACGGGCACTGGCGGACGGCACTGAGATCCACTGGGCCAGCGTGGGGATGCAGCACGCCTTCGGAGCCACTCGGCTGCCCTTCTTTATCGCGTGGGAAGACCTATCCCAGCACCCGTCTGCGGCCGCCGCCGAGCATCGCATTGCGCCGCGCGAGATCGCTTACGTCGAGGTGGGCGGACCCGAGGATGCCCTGCTGGAACACCTCGGGGAGGCGGTTGCCACGTTGCGGCCGGTGGGCGGTGCGCCCGGGGTGCGGTCGCTGGCGCTCCGCCTCGATGACGACTCCGAGGTGCAGCTGCCCTGACGGAGGAGTTGGAGCCGAAGGGGATAGGTACGACCAGGGTCGCTCGCTGCGCCGAATGCGGATTTCTCTTCTCGTCGGTAAATGCCGACAATGCCAGCGTAACCGTGGGGCGGATTGGCCCCGCCTACGCCGAGGTGCTGCGCGCGAACTCCGCCGTGCCCTGGCTGCGCCAGCGCCCCTCGGCGAAGGTGTGGTCGCCCCTGGAATATGCCACCCACATGCGGAACGTGCTCCTTCTCTTTGCCCGACGAATCCAGGTGATCTCGCGCGCCGAGCAGCCTGAGCTGGAGGTGATGTCACACGATGACGTGGTCGCCGCCGGCGATTACAACCGGCTTGATCCGCTCACCGTGGCCGAGGAGATCCGGCAGGCTGGCCGAAGCCTCGCCGACGTCCTAGCTGGACTCGCGCCCGCCGGCTTCGCGCGCCGCGGCTTCCGGGACGGGGAGGAGCGTACGGTACTGGAAATCTCACAGCGTGCCGCCCACGAGGCGCAGCACCACCTCCTCGACATGGCTCGCGGACTGGGGCGGTCCACCACGGTGGCTCGCCCAGACCAGTCACGCTGAGGGATGCAGGCCGACGGTTGGGAGTGTTGGCCACGTCGGCGGTCTGCGGCGGACGCAGCGTGAGCAGCCTAGCCCTCCGCTGACGAGGGCGGCGAATCGGC
>PKXE01000233.1:6166-18144 GCA_003132265.1 Candidatus Dormiibacterota bacterium
ACCCTGGTTCGCAGAAAAACCTTGTTTCCCGCGCTAACTATCTCTTTAATCTGGATTCGGCGATTAGGATACGCGGCGATCGCCATCCCATGGGCACTCTTGGCCGCCTCGAGCGTCGGCGGCCTCCCGGGGATGGTCTCGTGCAGACGAAAGTCTGCTGAGAAGTACTGGGCGAGCGCTGGCAACTTTGCCGAGTTCCAGGCGGGATCGGTGGACTCGTCCCAGATGCTTTCGGTGGTGCGGACTAAATCCTGGTTGGCGGCAGACGCTGCCCGCACCTCATGAACTATCAGCCGTTAGGCAACCGCGGCCGGGGTCAACGACGACGATTCATGTTATCTGCTGAGATATCGACCTCAGCACCCTTGACCGGACGCGGGGTGCGGTCCCGACCTGTGCTCATGGTGCGACCAGACGCGGAAAAAACGGACAATGTCCTATTCGCGACTGTCGTCCCTACGCCGTTCCCGGCTCGCACCGCGAGCAGCTCCACCCGGCTGTGAGCCGCCAGGTCTCCGGTGAAAGTCTGGCTGATCTGGACTAGGCCNNCGATCAGGACTCGGCTAGGCCCGCCAGCACCAGGGCGCAGCGGCGGACCGCCTCGGGCATCTGCCAAAGGTCGTAGCCGCCCTCCAGCAGCCAGACGGTGGGGGCGGCCCCCAACTCGGCGGCGATCTCGCGGAGCAGGAGGGCGGCGGTACCGTAGGCCTCAGGGTCCAAATTGAGCTCGGCGAGCGGGTCGTTAGCCAGGGCGTCGAACCCCGCGCTGACCAGGATCAGCTGGGGCCGATGCTGGCGCAGCGCCGGCAGCACCTCATCTCGGAGCGCCCCCAGCCAGCTCTCCGGTCTCGTGCCCGCCGGTAGGGGCAGGTTGAGATTGGCGCCGAGACCCGGCCCCGCCCCCCGCTCCCCGGCGGTTCCGGTCCCCGGGTACAGCGGCGCCTGGTGCAGCGAGCAGTAGAGGACATCGCCGTCCTCGTAGAAGGCGTCCTGGGTGCCGTTGCCGTGGTGGACATCGAGGTCGACCACCGCCAGCCGCTCAACGCCGTAGCGCTGTTGGGCGTGGCGTACCGCGATCGCCACGTTGTTGAAGATGCAGAATCCCATCGCCCGATCGGGGGTCGCATGGTGGCCGGGTGGCCGCACCAGCGCGAAGGCCGGGGCCGGCGAGGCGCTGGTCGCGGCTCCCACCGCGGCCAGCGCCGCCCCGACGGCGCCCAGGGCGACCTCGTAGGAGTCCCGTCCACAGTAGGTATCGGCATCAATCCAACCGCCGCCCTTGGCACAGAACGCCTGGATCCGCTCCAGGTGCCGGCGCGAGTGGACCAGCAAGATGTCTTCCTCAACGGCCGGGGGAGCGGTCTCCCACCGACTCCGCCCGAGCTGCGGCTCGGCGAGCAACCGGGCGGTGATGGCCCGCAACCGCTCCGGAGACTCGGGATGGCCTGGACGTTCGTGCCTAAGGAAGAGATCGTCGTAGAGCAGGACCAGGGGACTCGCCGCGACCGAGCCCGGCGCCGCCAATTACTGGTCCAACGAGAGAACCAGTTGGGGAGGCGCGATGCGATGGTCCGCCTTGGTCGGCTTGACCGCGGTGCCCACCGAGAAGAACTCGATCACATGGCTGCCCCAGCCGTGGTTGCTCTCCCGGATCTGGGCGCCGACGATGCCCTCCGCGGAGACTTCCTGCGCCTCGGTCTGCATGCGCTCCATGGCCAGCTCGCGCGCGTCGTAGAGGGCCTGGGTGAAGTTGGGCATCTCCTGGTTCTGGCCGACGCTGCGCATCCATTGCCCCAATCCCTGGTGGGCGACGTGATAGACGCACGAGCCCATCACCAGCGCCAGCGGCGCATAGCCGGCCTGGAGCAGCGTCCAGAAATCCTGGCCTGAGAGGTCCGACGTGAAGGGCTTGTTCTTGGGGGTTCGCATGCTGCCCTGCTGGCTGCGCACCGCCGTCCCCACCGCCATGAACTCGGCCAGCCCCTGACCCCACTCGTATCGGTTGATGTCGAGCCTGACCCCGACGATGCCGTCCGCCCCCAGGGCGTCCGCCTCCTCCTCCATGCGGCTCATGGCGAGCTCGCGCGCCTGGTACATGGCCTGGCTGAGCACCTGGAGCTCCTGGTTCTGGCGATAGTTCGCGATCTGGAGCCCGATGTGATAGATCGAGCTGCCGATGACCAGGCCCACCGGGTCGAAGCCGGCCTCCTTGACCAGCAGGAACTCGGAGATCGAGAGGTCACTGGTGAACAGGCCCTTCTTGCCGTCGCCACCGCGCATCTCGCGCAGCCGGCGGACGGCATCCTCAGGGATGTCTGGCTTAGGGGAGAGTTGATCCGACATCGACGGTCCTCCTGGATCTGAGCGGCAACACCAGGGTGGGCTTGGAAGTGGCGACGGCACCGGGGTGCGGTACGACCGCCGTGCCCAGGATGACCCACTCCACGATCCGCCCCAGAACGGCCTCGGATCCGGTTGCGTACTCGATCACTTTAGAACTGAAAGTAACCCCCACCACCCCGCTGGCCCCGGCCTCCCCCGCCTCGAGCCCGATCCGCTGGCGGGCAAAGGTCTGGGCCTGGTGCATGGCCCGGCTGAAGGGGGCCACCTCGCTGTTGGTCCAGGTCGCGTAACCGCCCCAGGCCCTTCCGAAGATGGAGACCGCCTGTTGGGCGCTGGCCCCCATGACCAAGCGCACCGGGAAGTAGCCGGCGGAGAGCAGCTTGGCGAGGTCCTGGCCCGAGAGGGTAGAGGTGAAGGGTTCGGCCGAGGGAGGCGCGCCGATCCGGCGGACGGCGGTGCCCAGCACGGTGAACTCGGACATTCCCTGGGCCCAGTCCCAGTGGCTGACGTTGAGCCGGACCCCGACCACGCCGTCCGCCTTCAGCCCCTGAGCCTCCAGCACCAGCCGATGGATCGCCCGGGCCCTCGCCTCCAGCAAAGAGCGGGTCAGGGATGCATTCTCCTCCGGCTGCATCGCCCCCCAGGCGTAGGTGCCTCGCATGCCCATGCCCAGACCGGCCCCCTGATTCCAGCCGGTGTTGATCCACCCCAACCGGTACAGAGAACTGCCCAGCACCTGGGCGATCGGCTCGTAGCCGATGCCGCGGAGCGCGGCCAGCTCGTCGACCGATAGGTCGGAGGTCCAGACCCCACCCTCTTCCATCTGGCGGCGGATCCGCTCCTCCGCCTCGAGAGGGATCCCCCCCCTCTCGACCAGCTGCCGGCTGTGCTCGGCTCGCTCCAGCCTCAGCGATATCTCCTCCGGGCTCTCACCGGACCCTGAGCCACGACGGAGAAAGCGCATCAGCTGAGCAACCGCTCGAGCGCGACCCGGTCCTGGGCGCTGGCTCCCGCCTGGGCCGAGAGCGCCCGCGCCAGCTCGACCAGCCAGGTATCGAGATTGAGCATTTCGGTCTTGAGGGCGATTCCCCGGACCACCCTGGTGCACTGGGCCGCCACCGCTCCCCCAGACCGGGCCAGCTCGAAGCGGAGGTCGCCAAGCTCCAGGCTCACCCGGTTCACCGGGCGGCGCCGCCGGAGCATCCCGCCGCCTCGCTCCACCCGGGTCCGGCCCGGGAGGGCGGACTCGAACTTGCTGGCCACCACCTCCAGGAAGGTCGAGAGGTCGCCGGAATCGGCCCGCAGCGCGGCGGCGAGCCGGTCGAAGTCCTCAGCCGGTCCCTCAATCGAGACCAATTCATCCATGACCTTTACCGCGAATATAGCGGGAGGGTGGCGGAAGCGGTTCGAACCGACTCCGACTTCCCGGTTGCGCCCGGCGGGCCAGCGTCGCTTCCATCCGCTCTGGCAGCATGGACGCGTGATCGCCCCCCGCCCCACCCTCAGCCCCGAGCGCCACGGCTCCTGGGTCACCGCCATGGTGGCCGTGGTCCTGCTGGCTGCCCTGCTCGCGGTGCGGCCGGAACTGCTGGCACTGCCCCCCAAGCAGTACCGCACCGAGGTGCAGCTGGGGATCCTCCTCTTGGCGGTGGTCTTCGGAGGGATCGCCATCCGCTCCTTCGTGGCGCGCGCCTTCTACCGGCTCCAGGGCTCCGGCCTTTCGGGTTGGCGCCCGGTCGTGACCTGGTGCCTCTACGTGATCCTGGGGCTGGGCGTGCTCTCCGCCCTCAACATCAACCTCGGCGGGCTGCTGGCGGCCGGCGCCGTGCTGGGGGTGGTCGTGGGGGTGGCCGCGCAGACCTCCCTCTCCAGCGTCTTCGCGGGCATCGTGCTCCTGATGGCACGGCCGTTTAGCGTCGGCAGCTGGGTGCACCTGCGCACCTACCTCTTCGGCGGCTACGACTATTCCGGGGTGGTCACCCAGATCGGTGTCGTCTACACCACCCTGGACGTGGGCGGTCGGCTGGTGCGGATCCCCAACAGCGCCGCCTTGGCCTCGGCCCTGACCGTCACCCATGTGCCGATCCAGCTGGACATGGAGCTCTTGCTGCGGCCCCACGTCGGCCTCACCCGGCTCCACCAGGAGCTGACCCAATCTCTGCAGCTAGGGCCGGGCGAGAGCGTGACCCTGCGTCCGATCCGGCTCACCACCGAGGGGGACGGACTGCTCACGTGCCAGCTCCAGATCCGCTCTCACCGGGTGCTCGACCTGGCCGCCGTCAACCAGGCGATCATCGCCAGTTCGGAACGCTCCGAGGTGGCCGGCGCCGAGAGCAAAGAGCCCCCGAATTGACGGCCTACGTCCCCACCGCCGCCGGCTGGAGCGAGGGCGGACCGGAGGAGGTCGCCGACGGCATCTTCCGAATCCCGCTGCCGCTGCCCAACGACAGCCTGAAGGCCGTCAACGCCTACCTCTGGCGCGGCGACGAGGGCGACCTGCTGATCGACTGCGGCTGGGTGGATCCCCGCAGCTGGGAAGTGCTGACCTCATCGCTCGACCGGCTCGGGAGCGGGCTCAAGTCGATCCGCCACCTGTTCGCGACTCATTTCCACGGCGACCATCTCGGCGCAGCCGGCCAGATCCGGGAGGCGGGTGGAGCCTTCGTCACCCTGGGGATGGGCGACCGGGAGACCGCCCGAATTCTGGCCACCGATCCCGAACTCGCTCGCTCCAGAACCCGCGAGTTGCTGCTGCGCCACGGGGCGGGCTCGGTGGCCGAGGCGCTGGAGCGAGAGGCCGCCGCCAACCCTAGGCCGCCCTGGCTCTCGCCCCTCCCAGACCTTTTCATCGACGGTGGAGAGCTGCCGTTTCAGGGCCACGAGCTGGAGGTGCTGCCGACCCCGGGGCATACGAGGGGCCATCTCTGTCTCTGGGATGGGTCCGCCGGAATCCTCTTCGCCGGAGATCATGTCCTACCTCACATCACCCCCTCGATCGGGGTCGAGGTCCCGGTCGGCGGCCTGCCGCTACTGCACTTTCTGCGCTCCTTGGAGAAGGTCCGCGACCTCCCCGCCCAGCTGGTGCTCCCTGCCCACGGTCCCACCTTCCAGGACCTGGCGGGCCGGGTCGACCAGCTCCTGCATCACCACGAGCAACGGCTGCGACTCTGCCTGGAGGCGGTCGCGGCCGGGGCTAGGACCGCCATGGCGGTGGCTCAGGCGGTGCCCTGGACCAGGCGGGAGCGCCGGTTCGACGAACTCGACACCTTCAACCAGATGCTGGCGGTCAACGAGACTGTCGCCCATCTCGATCTGCTGGCGGAACGCGGCGAACTGAGCCTGGGGCGGTCAGAATTGGGAGTGGAATTCACCACCGCGTCGGGCGGTTCTTGATCAGCAGCGGAGGCTTGTGGTAGTGACGATCACAGCGAGCGCGACCGCGATATTCCGTTCGCTGAACCCCGCCCCCGAGGAGATCACTGCGGAGTACCCGGCGATGACCGAGGCGCAGGTGGAGGCCGCGCCCGCGAGCGCCGAGAGCCCCTTTCAGGTGAACCGCCGCCAGCCGACCGCCGAGGCCGGGTCGCCGGACCCCGCCGGGACCAGGGGCAGAGGCGGGCTGAGCCGCCAGCAGTGCCCTGACTGAGCTCCTCTGGCCAGGTGCCCGGCCCGCCCAGGATCGGCAACACCGCTGCGGCCGGGGCCGACCCGACCGCCGGCAGAGCGTCCGGGACATAAGTTACCTTTCTAGGCTCGTCAACGCCCTCGGTTCTCGAGTGTTCTCGAAGCGACGGTAAAGACTTGACGGTGCTCTTCACGGCCGGCCCCGGCCGGCCCAAGTCAGCGGAGGCTCATTGAGATGCCGGTCACCGAAAGCGCGATCGCGGTCTTCCGTTCCGTCAATCCCGCCACGGAGGCGGTCATCGCCGAGTACCCCGCCATGAGTGCAGAGCGGATCGAGGCCGCCCTCGAGCGGGCGGAGCGCGCTTACCAGGTCAACCGCCGGGAGTCGATCGCCTGGCGATCGGAGCGGATGCTGGAGCTGGCCCAGGGGTTTCGGCGCGAGCGGGAAGATCTGGCCCAGCTGGTCACCTCCGAGATGGGTAAGCCGCTGGCCGAGGCCCAGGGAGAGGTGGACAAGTGCGCCGTCACCTGCGAGTACTTCGCCCACCAGGCCGCCAGCTTCCTGGCAAACGAGCCGTCCCCCTCCGACTCCCCGCGCAGCTTCGTGGCCTTCCGGCCACTGGGGGTGGTGCTAGCGATCATGCCCTGGAACTACCCGCTCTGGCAGGTGGTCCGCTTCGCCGCCCCTGCCCTGATGGTGGGCAATACGGCGGTGCTGAAGCACGCGCGGAACTGCTTCGGGGCTGCCCTGGCGCTGGAGCGGTTGGTCGCCGAGACCGGGTTTCCGGAGGGTGCCCTGGGCACCCTGGTGGTGGGGGCCGAGCCCATCGGGAGGGTGATTGCCGACCCCCGGGTGCGAGCAGTCACCCTCACCGGCAGCGAGGCGGCGGGGAGCAAAGTGGCCGCTCTGGCCGGGCGCGAGTGCAAGAAGGCGGTGCTGGAACTGGGCGGTTCGGACTTCTTCCTGGTGCTCGCTGACGCCGACCTGGCCCAGGCCGCCGAGGTGGGAGTGCGCGCCCGCTTCCAGAATGCGGGGCAGAGCTGCATCGCCGCCAAGCGCTTCCTGGTAGCGGAGTCGGTGGCCGATGAGTTCCAGGAGCGCTTCATCGAGCTGGCCGCCAAGCTGCCCCTGGGCGACCCCCTGGACCCCGGCACGCGGCTGGGACCGCTGGCGCGGCAGGACCTGCGCGAGGAGCTGCACGACCAGGTGCAGCGTTCGGTGGGAGCGGGCGCCCGGCTCGCCCTGGGCGGCGCGCCCCAGGAGGGGCCGGGATTCTTCTACCCGGCCACGGTGGTGCTCGGGAGCAAGCCGGGAATCGCCGTCTTCGATGAGGAGACCTTCGGCCCGGTGGCCTCCTTCACCCGGTTCGGCGACGAGGCGGAGGGGCTGCGGCTGGCCAATCACAGCCGCTACGGCCTGGGAGGCAACGTCTGGACCCAGGACGTGGAGCACGGGGTCGAACTGGCGGCGCAGCTGGACACCGGGGCCGTGTTCGTCAACGGCATGACCCACTCGGACGCCCGTCTGCCCTTCGGAGGAGTCAAGAAGAGCGGTATCGGCCGGGAGCTGCACCATTTCGGCTTGCGGGAGTTCACCAACATCCAGACCGTCTGGCGCCCTTAATCGGGTCCGCGTGCAGAACTTTCAGTTCGCCCCAGCCGTCGGGAACCGGCAGCCGCGGTGACGGATCGCTCTCCTTCTACAGCTCCTCACCCAGGATGGCGGGGTCGTAGCCGGGCAGGGCTAGCAGCTCACGACGCAACTGCGGGCCGCCCAAAACCAAGAGCAAGAGCCGCAGCTCAGGCGACTCCAGCCGCTCCCGCGCGACCTGGACCACGCACTCCTCCTCGGAGAGGGGGAGAAAGCGAAGTCCGTAGGTGAGGGCGGCCGGCTCGGTGGCGATCCCCACGTCCGCCAGGCCGGTGCCGACGGCGCTGGCCACCTGAAGGTGCCCGCCGGCCTCACTTCGGTAGCCAGGCAGGTCCAGCCCAGCGACGCTGAGCGCCCCGAGCTCAGCGTCAAGCAGGCGACGGGCCTGGGCTCCCTCTTCGCGGTTCACCCAGCGAAGCCGCTCGCGGACGGCATCGCTGACGGAGTTGACCAGGGGGTGATCATCCCCCCGCAGGAGGAGGCCCTCCCGCCACCTGGCGAACCCGATCGAGGCGAGGGCGGGATCGCCCAGGTGCCGAGCGCGCTCGGCGACCGGGTAGTGGAGGGAGGCGGCATGAACCAGCCCCTCTTGCAGCAGCCGGGCCGCCTCGGCATTGCCACAGGCCCACCAGTCAAGGCCCCAGCCATCCCCTGCCCCCGCGACCGGTGCGCCCAGGAGGGGTAGGGCGGGATCGCATCCGGCCACCAGCAAGGAGCGCCCACTGCCCCAGAGCTCGGCCGGGGAGTCGGCTCCGGCCAGCCGGCCAGTGGCTGAGGCAAAGCCCATCGCCGCCGCCCGGTCCCCGATCAGCGGTAGAGCTATCCAGCGATCGAAGACCCGGACCAGCCGGGCCCGGCCAGGAGCGTTCCCCGGCGAGAGCGAGATGGCCGCCACCTCCTGGACCCTGGTGTCGGGGGCGAAGAGCTGGTCGACCGTGCTTCCGAGAGCCCGAGCCAGCGCCAGCGCGCCCGCCAGCGACGGGGACCACACCCCAGCCTCC
Source organism: Candidatus Dormiibacterota bacterium (assembly GCA_003132265.1). Lineage (GTDB taxonomy): Bacteria > Chloroflexota > Dormibacteria > Aeolococcales > Bog-877 > Bog-877. Next base: position 14,786 of record PKXE01000233.1, read on the forward strand.
GCCCCGGCCACGGCCTGGCGGCTGACGCTGCAGAGATCGGCCAGTTGGCTCTGGGTCAGCCCGGCGGCGAGGCGCGCCAGGCGCAGCCGGCGACCGGCTTCGACCGCTCCCGCAGCAGGCGATCGGCGCGCCGGCCGCGGCTCAGTCAAGGGCGGGGCCCGGTCCGGGGAAGATCGGTGCGGCGTCAACCTGGAACCGTCTTCGCGATCCCAGTTGGGGCGGCTCGTCGAAGAAGCAGTGGAAGCGCCCCAGCCAGTCCCCCACCGACTCCAGCTCGACGTCGATGCGTGCTCCCTCCGGCTTCATCCCAACCACTCTGCCGGAAAGAGCGCCGGACTCGTCCGCGGAGCCGGCGGGCCGCACCCGGTCCGGGTGGATCGCCATCACCTGGTCCCGGCGGCGAAGCCAGCCCCGGTACCCGACCAGCTGCGCCACGACCGCCGTCTTAGGCCTCAGCACCAGCTCCCGGGGATCCCCGATCTGGAGCAAGGACCCGCGGTCCAGCACCGCCACCCGGTCGGCGAAGGCCTGAGCCTCCTGCAGCTGGTGGGTCACCAGTAACGCCGCCGTACCACTGTCTTGGAGCTCCTGGCGCACCAGCTCCAGCAGTTCCAGGCCGAGCGGCCGGTCCAGGGAGCTGAAGGGCTCGTCCAGGCAGAGCAGGCGCACTTCGCTCTGCAGCGTTCGGCAGAGGGCGACCCGCTGCGCCTCGCCGCCGGAGAGTCCCTTGGGCCGCGCCTGGAGCAAGGTGCCCAGCCCCATCCGGGACGCCGTCGCAAAGGCTGTCTCGGCGGTGGCACCCGGGGGGTAGCGGATGTTGTCGAGGACGGTGAGATGGGGGAAGAGCCCCGGGTTCTGGCGGAGGAGGCCGACACCGCGGCGACCCACCGGGATGTCGGATCCGGGATGCGTACCGGAACTGAGCCGGCGGCGATCGAGCCAGATCTCGCCGGCGGTGATCGGGACCAACCCCGCCACCGCCTCCAGGAAGGTGGTCTTGCCGGCACCGGAGGGGCCGAGGACGGCTAGCCGCTCGCCGGGCTCGACCCGGATCTCCATCCGCACGGTGAAGTCACGGCGTCCTACCTCAAAATCGGCGGCGAGCACGGCTACTCCAGATGTAGGCACCGACCGGGACCGGCAGAGCGACCACCAGCAGCACCAGCGCGAACGGGAGGGCGGAACTGAGACCCGACTCCTGAAGGGTCGTCCAGATCTGCATGGGGAGCCCGAAGGGGTGGTAGGCGATGATCAGGACCGCGCCGAACGCTCCCATGGCCCTGGCCCAGGTCACCGCCAGGGCCATGGCCAGACCGGGAGCGGCCAGCGGCAGGGTGACCTGCCGCCAGGTCCGCCACCGGCCATCGCCCAACAGAGCGGCGGCCTGCTCCAAGTCGGGTTCGACGGCGGCGAAGGCGGCCTCGGCTCCCAGCACGTAGTAGGGAACCGCCTCATAGACCTCGGCGAGGACCAGGGCGAAGAAGGTGTCCGAGGCGGTGAGGTTGAGGTGGGAGAGCGCCGCCCCGATGGGGGTGGCGGGACCGACCATGAAGATCAGCAGCAGGCCGATCACCAAGGGAGGGGTGAGCAGCGGCAGGATGACCCCGATCTCCCAGAGGCGGGTGAACGGGAGTCTTCCTCTGGCCAAGAGGTAGGCCAACGGGGTTCCCAAAAGCAGGATGGCGCCGAGCGCCACCAGCGAGGCCAGCACTGACACCACCAGCGGCTGGAGCGCGCCCGGCTGGCGCAGTGAGCTCACCACCGAGCCTGGCGACAGGTGAACCAGAAGGGCAATCAGCGGGCCCAGCAGCGCCGCCCAAACGATCAGCGCGCCCAGCAGCGACAAAGAGGTGGTCGCCCGGACTCCGGCGAGCCGCGGCGCCGGCGGCGCGGGTGCGACGGTCATGCCTTGCGGGCGGCTGCTCTGCGGATCGACGAGGGGACCGCCGAGACCTTGCCCACGAACGAGGGTACCAGCAGCTGGTAGCCCTCTTGCCCGAGCAGCCGGCGCCCGGAGGAGGTCAGCAGGTATCGGACAAACGCGTCGCCAGCGCCCTGGTCCGGACCCTTGAGCACCGAGGCTTCCACGTCGAGCAGCGAGCCGTGCACCTTCTGGCCGGGAGCCACGATCAGCGACACCTTGGCGTACCCCTTGGCGTCCGCGGGGTCGGCAAAGTTGATGCTCGGCGGAAGCCCGATATAGGGGAGATGAAGCTGGACCGCCTGGGGCAGGTAGGCGCTGGCGGCGTCAAGCTGGCCGGCTTGGAGGGTGGGCTCGAGCGAGGTCTCGGAGAAGATCTGGGAGGCGCCGTCCGAGCCTCCCAGATCGGCCGCCCCGGTGGCAGAGCTCACCTGGAGGTCCTTCTCCGCCAGCCGGACCATCATCTCGAAGGCTTGGCCCTGGGGGTCCACGGCCGGGTCCGTCCGCCCCAGCCGAAAGCCGGGGGTGGCCATCAGAGCGAAGAGGTCTCGGATCGGCAATTTGCCGTCGGCAATCTTCTTTAGTTCCGCCGCGTGTGGGCCTCGCGGATAGTAGGCCACCACCAAAGGGCTGGCCGCGAAGCGGACGGCCCAGCTGGTGAAGCGGGGCTCGAGCAACGTCATCGGGACCTGCCCGACCGGCACGAAGACGTTGGGGTGAAGCTCGCCCGCCAGGATCTCCTGGGCAAGCCCCAGGCTGCCTGCCGCCTGCCCCTGGTATTGGTAGCCGGTGCTCCGGGAGAACGACGGCCCGAGGTACCCGTCCATCAGGAGCTGGAGGGAGCCGGCGCAAGCGACGCTGGCCAAGCCCGTCCGCGAGGCGGCCGTGGCGCCGAGCTCGCTCTGAGCGAGCGCCGTGCCGACACCGAGCACCAGTGCCAGGGCCCCGATCCGTCCCCGCCAGCCTAGCCTCACTCCGCGAGCATACCTCGCGCTCCGCTAGTCTCACTTGCGGGTTGTCTCACCATGACCGCCCAATCCCCTGCTTCTACCGCGTTCGGACAGCTCCATCCGTCGAGCTCGGGCAATATGTTCCGCCAGCTCGCGCGACTCTCTGGTCGGAGTGCGTGTCTTTCTGGTAGGACTTGGTCCCTGCCGCAGCAAACGGGGTGCCAGGAAGAGCGCCCCGGCCCCGCCTCAGACCCCGTATAGACTGCCCAGGTGTCTGATCAGCCCCAGCCGACGCCCGCCGCGGACCGGCTCCGCGGGCGCCCTGCTGGCCTCAGATCGCGAGCGCGACCAACTGGTCGATCGGCTAAGCGCTGCCTGCGCTGACGGACGCCTCGACCTGGCCGACTTCTCGGATCGGCTGGAGGCGGCTCTCTCCGCCCGGCCCATGCCGACATCATGAGCTTGGAGGCGGACCTGGGCCAGCCGGC
>PKXE01000172.1:0-17044 GCA_003132265.1 Candidatus Dormiibacterota bacterium
TTGAGGACGGCCAGCCCGCCCAACTTGCCCATCTCCACCGCGAAGTGGGAGTCGACCACCCCGTCCATGGCGGCAGCGAGGATCGGGACGGGGAGCTCGACCTCGCCAATGCGAAGCCGGATGTCGATCTCCTCGGGATTGATGGTGACCTTGCCCGGTACCAGGGCCACCTCGTCGAACCCGTAGGCCCGCCTTGCTCGTTTACCTCTTCCTAGTTCGATGTCCAAGCAAGGCTCCCTCCGTTTGTCTGGGTGCGCGGGGACCACCAAACCGTGCGCCAACCCGAGATCAAGCATACCAGACCGGGGCTGGCTGTCCCCCTTCGTAACCCAGCATCTAGTGGGTGCTGGCGGACGCGCCCCCCCCATGTAGTGGCCGCCCCGCCGGAGGGCACTGCCTGTCCGAGGCGACTAGCTGGTCTGCAACTGCGCCCGGATCACCAGCCGCTGGCTGTCGATCCAGAGCGGGGTGCAGGTGACCACCGTGAGCCAGCTACCGCTGCTGATCGGCTGCAGCTGGGTGACCTGGGAGGGGTACTCGGTCCACAGGTTGGTGATCACATAGGTGAACTGCTGGCAGGCCCGGTCGGTGATGACGATGGAGTCGCCTGTCTTAAGGGTCCCCAGCGGCTCGAAGTTCGGTTCCCGGTGCAGGCCGTAGATACCGTTGCCAGGCTGCCCCGGAGCCGGGGTGGTCAGGTAGTGGACCGCCGAGCGGGAGAGGAGCAGGGACCAGGTGCCGTTACCGGCGACCCCCTCGACCCCCGAGAGGCTGGGGAAGTCGATCAGGGCGTAGGAGCCGGCGGGCGAGCCGCTGCCGCAGCTGGGAGCGGTCGCCACCGGGGTCACTCCGGGCTGATTGATGGTCTTGACCGTGGGCAGCTTCTTGTTGAGGGCAGCGCCCGGATCCTTCCATTTGTGCAACGCCTGGGCGTCGGTATGGGAACGCTGGAGGACACCCACCAAGGGCGGGACGAAGATCGCCAACCCGGCCACGATCAAGAGGGCACCGCCGCCGGCCAGGATGACGCCCAACCGCCGCTGGCCCGCCCAACCGGTCAGGCTATTTAGAGGATTCTTCATCCACCGCTCCCTGTTACCCCCCCGACCATCCTAACTGAAGTCGCGGGACGTCCCCTGGCCGTCACAGCCACCGTGCAGCTTGTTACTCACCCGTGCCCAGACCACGATGAGTCGATCAGTGGGGTCGGGGACACAATCGCTGCGTGGGCCAGTTCACAACCATCAACCATGACGACGGCTGGGGCACAGTCGGCGCTCCCCTAGGCGTGTCCGCATCCAAGATCCTGATCATCGATGACGACCTCGCCATGCTGCGGCTGGTGGATTTGATCGCGGCCGAGAACGGCTACGAGGTGGTCAGCGCCACCACTGGCGCCGCCGGGCTGCGCCTGACCCTGGAGACAGAGCCCGACCTGGTGCTGCTCGACCTGGTGCTGCCCGACATGAGCGGGGTCGAGGTCTGCCGTCGACTGCGGTCGGCCGGGGTCAAGGTCACGGTGCTGATGATCAGCTGCCTGCACGACCCCGAGGACGTCGTCGTTGGCTTGGAGGTCGGCGCCGATGACTACCTGCGCAAGCCCTTCGAGGTTCGCGAACTGGTGGCTCGGATCAACGCCCGGCTGCGACGGGCCCAGCTCACCCGCGAGGCGGCCGGCGTCGAGCGCCTCCACTTCCCCGGGCTGACCATCGACATGGGCCGCCACGAGGTTCGCCGCGATGGCCGCCCGGTGGCGCTGACGCCGACCGAGTTCAAGATCCTGGTGGCGCTGGCGCGCCAGTCGGGAGCGGTCGTGCCCCGGCCGCAGCTGATCGCTGAGGTTTGGCGCAACCGCGACCCCTACCGGGTGCATTCCCTGGACGCCCATCTCTACCGGCTGCGCCGCAAGATCCAGCCACGCGGGGACGGCGCCCACTACCTGCATGCGGTGATTGGTGCCGGGTACCGTTTCGAGTACCAGCCGCCCCCCGGCGAGCCTCAGCGGCAGCGAGTGCCGTCTCTGCGGCTAGCTCACTAGGGATAGATCCCGCGAGCCTCGGAGGCCCGCGCGACCCGACCCACCGCGATCAAGTAGGCGGCCTCTCTGAGTGAGACCTTATGGCGCGCGTGATAGGCCCAGACCTGTTCGCTGGCACGCAGCATCGCACGCTCCAGCTGAGTGTTGATCTCCTTCTCATCCCAGAAGAAGGACTGCAGGTCCTGAACCCACTCGAAGTACGACACCGTGACTCCGCCGGCGTTGGCGAGGATGTCAGGGACCACCACGATGCCGTCCTCGGCGAGGACCGCCTCGGCGGCGGGGGTGATCGGTCCATTGGCTCCCTCAGCCACGATCCGTGCGCGCACCTGATTGGCGTTGGAGCTGTTGACGGTTGACTCCACTGACGCCGGCACCAGCACCGTCACCGGCAAGCTCAGCAACTCCTGACGCGTTATCAACTCGCCCGGCACCTGACCGTCAGCCAGCCGCCCGCCGGCCAGCTTGACCTCCTCCAGCCGGCCGAGGTCAAGGCCACTGTCGCAGTGCCAGCCCTCATGGCTGTCGGAAACCGCGACGACCCGGCAGCCCGCCTCACTCAAGAGGCGCGCACAGGTACGGCCCACCTTGCCAAAGCCTTCCACCGCCACGGTGGCGCCTTCGAGGCTGAGACCGGTGTTGCGGAGGGCGTGCACCAGGATGATCGCCAAGCCCCGTCCCGCCGCCTCCACCCTGCCGACTGAACCACCCGCTTCGATGGGCTTGCCGGTNNGTGAAGCGGCGGGTCAGACGCTCTAGCTCACGCCGGCTCAGCCGGCGGGGATCGACGCGCACTGAGCCGGCCGCTCCCCCGAATGGAAGGGACATCAGCGCCGTCTTCCAACTCATCGTCATCGCCAGCGCCTTGGTCTGATCCAAGGTGGCGTCAGCCTCGTAGCGGATGCCGCCCTTGGCGGGTCCTCGGGCGATGTTGTGATGGACCCGATTGCCGACAAAGACTTCCACCGAGCCGTCGTCGAGTACGACCGGGAAGTGCACCTGGAAGATCCGTTTGACTTCGCGCAGCACGGCGCGGGCATCCTCGTCGAGATGCAGCGTCTCGGCCGCCTGATCCACTCGGTGCTGGGCGGTGCTGTAGAGGTCTTCGCTTCCCGGCGTGGGGGTCAGCGCGATCACCACGTCAGTATAGGAGCGGCGCGACCATGGGTTTGGGTGCAACTTGGAGGCTGCGACGACCCGGTAACACTTTCTCAGGAGACCTCAAAGCGGTTGACATCGCGACCCTCAAGCACGATTGTGTGGCACAATCAGATTAACTCGACCGTGCGGAGACCCGGTTTGGTACGCCCTCACCCACGTCACAATCACAACCGGCATCAATAATCAGGGATCAACCTGAACTTCAAGGCGCTCAAGGATCTTGCGCCGAAGCAAACTAGGAGGAACCGGACTTATGCCCCGAACGCCCAGGAGGACTGGCACTAGGCGCACGACCGCGCGCCCTGCCACCCGGACCACGCGAAGGCCTGCGACCAGGCGCCCGGCTGCGCGCACGACCGCACGCAGCACGACCGCACGGCGGACCACAGCGCGGCGCACGACCCGCACCGCGCCCACCGTCGCCTCACTGACTAGGACGATCACCGCCCAGCTCAAGGCGTTGGAGAAGCGCCTGACCGACATCGAGAAGAAGCTCGTCTCGGCCGTGACTCGTACCGCCACCGCTCCCCGGAGCGCACGCAAACCGGCGCGGCGCACCGCGACCCGGCGCACCACAACTGCCCGGACCGCTACTCGCACCCGCCGGACCACCGCGGCCCGCACAGCGCCGGCACGGCGACGCGCCACCACTCGCACCACACCGGCCCGGGCGACCACCCGGCGCCGGACGACCGGCACCGCGACCACGGCCGCGCCGCGTCGCACCGCCGCCACTCGGACCACCCGCACGCCCCGGGCGACCGCCGCTCGCCGGCCAACTCGCGCCGCGGCGGCTCCCAAGGCTCCGCGTCGCGCCGCCAAGCGTCGCGGCCGGGTGACTCTCGCCGGCACCGGAGGATCCGGGGAAGCCTGAGAGCGCTCTCTCTCTGAGTTCTAGCGGTGAAGGAGCGGGTCGCAAGGCCCGCTCCTTTCCTTTTACCCCGGCGTCGCTTTGGTCAGGCTGCGAAAACCCGCCGCAGTCTCTCCGCCGCGGCGACGACCTCCTCCATGCTCACATCGAGATGAGTGACGCAGCGCACGGTGCGTGGAGCGAACGGAACCGTGAGCACCCCTTCACGCTTGGCCCGCTCCACGATCGTGGTGGCGTCCGCGGAGGTCTCGAGCAGGACGATGTTGGTCTGCACCAGTTGGGTGTCGACCCTCAGGCCGGAGGCGGCCTGGAGCGCCTCGGCCAAATGCCGCGCCTTGCGGTGGTCTTCTGGGAGGCGATCAAGATTGTGGTCCAGCGCGAAGAGCCCGGCCGCGGCTAGGATTCCCACCTGGCGCATTCCCCCGCCGAGGCGCTTGCGCCAGGTGTGGGCACGCCGGCGCCCCTCGGCCGAGCCCACCCAGAGGGTTCCGGCGGGGCAGCCAAGGCCTTTGGAAAGAGAGAAGGTCAGCGAATCGGCGCAGGCGGAGAACTCCGCCATCGGCACGCCCCGACTGGCCGCGGCGTTGGCCAGGCGGGCGCCGTCCAAGTGCACCAAGAGGCCCATGCGGTGGGCCGCGTCGGCGGCGCTGCGCAGCTCGGCAATTGGGGTTACCGTCCCGCCCCTGCGGTTGTGGCTCTGCTCCAGGCAGAGCAGCGCTGTGCGAGGTTCGTGGTCCGGGTCCCCGAGTCGCCGCAGCGACTCCAGTTGCGTTGGGGTGGGACAGCCGGCGGATGGTGCGTCAAAGTTGCGCAGCTGAACGCCAGCGATCATCGCCGTCCCGGCCAGCTCGTAGTGGAGGATGTGGGACTCGGAATCCACCAACACCTCTTCCCCGGGGGTGGTGGCGCTGGCCACGCCGATCAGGTTGGCCATGGTTCCGCTGGGACACAACAGCGCCGCCTCCTTGCCCAGCAGGGCGGCGACCCGCTCTTCCAGCCGCCGCACCGTGGGGTCCTCGCCGAAGACGTCATCGCCCACCTCGGCGCTGGCCATAGCCTGACGCATGCCCTCCGAGGGACGGGTCACCGTGTCGCTGCGCAGGTCGATCACAGCACTCATGAGTCGCGGCCAATCCTATGGCATGGCCACTCGGCCCCGTTCAGATGCTGACCGGCTCCCCGGCAGTGGTGGCCGGGTCCAGGAATTCGACGCGGTTGCGGCCGTTGCGCTTGGCCGCGTAGAGGGCGCGATCGGAAAGGTCGAGCAGGTTGCGAGCTCCTCTCGACCCCTCGGGGAAGGTAACCCCACCGATGCTGACGGTGATCCGCACCTCACTGCCGTCATCAAGCTTGACCGCCATCTCCTCCACCGCCGCGCGGATCTTGTCGGCCACCACCTCGGCATCGTCGCGGGCGGTGTTGGCCATCACCACCACGAACTCCTCACCACCGTAGCGGGCCGCCAAGTCCGATTTGCGAATGGTCTCCACCATCAGACTGGCGAACTGGCGCAGCAGACGGTCTCCGGCGGGATGCCCGTGGGAGTCGTTGACCGCCTTGAAATGGTCCAGGTCAAGCATCAGGACCGACAGTGGTGAACTCGCCCGCTCGGCCACATTCACCTGCTGGTCGAGGTATCCCACCAGGAAGCGGTAATTGTACAGCCCGGTCATCTCGTCGGTGGTCGCCTCCCGCTGCGTCACCGCCAGTCGGGTACTCTTCTCGACGGCGATCACGATCTGGTCGGCGACCCCGCGACAGAGCGTGTAGTCCTCGTCGACGTAGGGTCGGCGCTTGTTGCCCACCAGCAAGAGGCCGAGGTCGTGGTCCTCGGAACGCAGCGGCTCGGCCAGACAATCCCTGAGACCCAGCTGCTCCTCGGCGGAGTTGCGCTCCTCGGGGCTGAGGTGAGTGCGGACCAAAAAGCGGGGTTCCCGGATCAGGTTCCCGATGATCCCTTCGCTGCCCTCCAGCTCAGCCCAGGTGGGTGCGGGCTCCGCCACCCCGGTCGAGAGCAGGAGGCCACGGGGCATTTGCGAATGCGGCCGGAGCAGGATCATGGCGACGTCGGCGTCCACGAGGTCGATCAGGCTGCGCAGTACTTGGTCCAGCGCTTGCTCCAAGGGCGCGTTCCCGGTCAGGGTGGAGGCGATCACGGTACGCCCGGTCGCGATCAATAGCTGGCGGCGGAGCTGCTTGCGCACCAACTCGAAGTTGGCGGCCAGGCGGGTGATTTCCTCAGCCCCCCCTTCGACGGTGACGGGAGCCGCGTAGCCGTCGAGGCCCAGACGTTGCACGGCGATGTCGAGCCGGCGCAACGGACGGTTCAGGAAATGCTCCACCAGGAGGAAGACCACCAACATCCCCAGCAAGAGGACCCCGGCGACCGCCAGCGCTAGCGGCAGCGCCAGGTCAGTGACGGTGACGCTGATAGCGTCGCCCGACTCCAAAACCAGCAGGGTGGCGACCTCCTGGCCGCCCTGAGTGCGGAACGGCAGCGCAGCGGCAGCGAACTGAGTCCCGCCGAGCGATGCCTGTCCGGCCTGCTGGTAGTTCCGAAGAGCAGAGCGCAGCGACCTGGGCAGCTGCGCTCCGGCTGGATAGGTGGTCCCAGCCAACCGGACGGGCAGCGCCAGCCGTCCTCCGACCAAGAGGGCGGTCGAGGAGTGGAGCCCCGCGATGTCCAACATCTGTTGGACGAAGCGCAGGGTGCCGGCCCCGACCGGGGTCAGCACCACTATCCTCCCGGCGTCCGCGCCGCCCCCGGCAACCGGGGCCGTCCCCACCCCCAGCAGCTGGCCCGCCTGGGTGGTGACGAAGAACCCGCCCGCCGCGGGGTCGGTGCAGGCGTACGGGGCCCCTCTGGCCTCACCCAGCACCGCCGCCAGGCCGGGTACTTTGGTGGCCGGTGCCTGGGCTAGGACCGCCCCTTGGCTGCCGAAGAAGACCAGGACCTGGCCCGAGGTGGCGTTGGCGGCCGCGGCTTTGGCGAGGGGCGCCAGGCTCGACTTTCCCTCGGCATAGGCGGCCGCAGTCGCGGGTAGGCTCGCCACCTCGCAGGCGAACCGCTCCGAGGCGGTGGCCGTCTGCAACCGGAGCAGGATGGCGGCCAGCCTGACCGCCCCCAGCCCCGTTTGCGCTTCCTGATGGGTGCGGGCCTGCTGGGTTTCGACCCAGGCCACTGCACCGGCCGCCACGGCGGTCGCCAGCCCCACCGCCAGCAGTACCAACGCGAACTGCGAGGCGAAGGACTTCCGGCGAACGCGCCGACGCGTGGTGGGTTGGCTGGCCAATCTGCATGCCCCGGGTAGTCAGATGAAGTGGCCGTCCCGATTGCCCCGGGCGTTCCTCGGTGGGTGGGAAGCTGAGTTGAGAACGCCGAGACCGCCGTCAGGCACCAGCCCTATGATGTCCCCACCGTAGTCGTTCCAGATCCAGACCTTGGGTCCAACGCGGTAGCGAAGGCGTGACACCGGCCTTACGGTCCGATGACGGGTAGCGCGGACCGGCAACGGCAACTGGCGGCTCGCGATTGTGTAGAGGTTGACGTCCTGTGCCGGAAGTGGTCGTGTCCTTCTTGGACGGCGAAGTCCTCTACGGGGAGCTGCCGCTGCTGCACATGGACGATCCCTTCCTGGACCTGGACCTGCACACCTTGGACGGCAACGCCCGCCAGGCCCTGATTCCGGTCAGCGCGGTGCGCCAGATCGACCTCACCAAGGTCTCCCAGCCGGGCAACGACGTCGATCTCAAGGAGCTGGCCCGGGTGGCGCTGCACTTCATCGACGGCCAGGTGCTGCGGGCCCACGTGGTCACCCCGGCCTCCCTGCAACGGTTCGGCTCGGTTTGGGACATCATCGATGCCAAGAGCCGAGAGCACAAGATCTGCGCCGTCCCCTACACCGCCCTCAAGGGCGCCTTCTATGTGCGGCGCTGGGACACCCGGCCCCCCCTGGAGCGGTCCAGCTCGGTGGCCTCGGCCCAGTCGGGTCAGAGGCAGCGGCTGGCCGAGATCCAGGCCAAGCGCAGCCGCGAGGGGCTGAGCCGTCGACTGCCGCGCCCCTTGGGCGGGCTGCTCGACCGGGTTGAGCCGGAGGAGGGTTCGGCGACCAGGCGGCGACGGAACCCGAGAGGTGCGGTCCAGCCGCCTCGGGAGCCCGGGGCCTCATGAGAGTGGTGGTCACCGGCGGGGCGGGGTTCATCGGCAGCCATCTCACCGATCGGCTCCTCAACGAGGGCCACCAGGTGGGCGTGATCGACGACCTCAGCAGCGGCCGCCGGGAGCAGGTCAGCGATCAGGCCCGGTTCTACGAGGTGAGCGTCGCCAGCGAGTGGGTGGGCCGAGTGATCGCCCGGGAGCGCCCGCAGGTGATCTTCCACCTGGCGGCGCAGATCGATGTCCGCAAGTCGGTGAGCGATCCCCTCCACGACGCGGAGGTCAACGTCCTGGGCACAGTTCAGCTGCTGGGCGCGGCCGCCCGGGCCGGGGTCGCTCGCGTCGTCTTCATGTCGTCGGGCGGCGCCGTCTACGGGGACACTGAGGTTGTTCCCACCCCGGAATCCCATCCGCTGCGGCCAGCCTCGCCCTACGGCGCGGCCAAGGTGGCCGGTGAGGCCTACCTCACGGCCTTCGCCACCTCGTTCGGGCTGGAGGCCGCCGTGCTGCGCCCAGGCAACGTCTACGGCCCCCGCCAGGACCCCCACGGCGAAGCCGGGGTGGTCGCCATCGTCTCCAGCCTGCTGCTGGCGGGGAGAGCGCCCGTGATCAACGGGGACGGGCGGCAGACCCGCGACTACGTCTTCGTGGACGATGTGGTCGAGGCCGCCTTGCGGCTGCTCCAGGGACCGCTCGGCCAGTACAACGTCGGCACCTGCCGGGAGACCGCGGTGGTCGAGGTGGTGGCAGAGCTGAGCCGGGCCGTCTCAGAGTTGCGCCCGGGTGGGGACCCGCCGCCGAACCCGCGCCACGGTCCCGCCAAGGATGGCGAGCAGCGGCGGAGCTGCCTCGACTGCTCTCTGGCGGCATCCCGCCTGGACTGGAGGGCCCAGGTCGCGCTCCCGGAGGGGCTCCGAAGCACGGTGGCGTACTTCGCCGATCGAGGCCCCGGCTACTTGTAGCGGAAGGTGATCCGGCCCTTGGTCAGGTCATAGGGACTGAGCTCGACCTTGACCTTGTCGCCGATCAAAGTCCGGATGTAGTGCTTGCGCATCTTGCCGGAGATGTAGGCCAGGACGGTCTGGCCGGTCTGGAGCTCCACCCGGAACTGGGCATTGGGCAGCGGCTCGACCACGGTGCCCTCGATCTCGATGGTCTCTTCCTTCTGCTCCTCGACAGGAGTTACCCGGGAGACCCGAGGGCGCGAGGGGCCGCGGCGGGTGCGACCACCCATCGAGCGTCTGGCCAAATTACCGACCTCCGAACTGAACAGGGGGACGGCGCGATCAGCCGATCCTCGGAACCTGATTGTATCCCGTGCCGCGGCTCAGCCCTGGGGGGGCCTCGGCACCAGGTGGCCACCACCACCGTGGCGGGGACCGATGACGTGGACCAGGCGGCCGGCCCCCTCCAACTCGCATTCAATGCGATCTCCCGGCTCCAGGAGCCGGCCTCGCTCCTGGCCGCTGCCGCCGCCCACCGTCCCGCTGGCCAGCACCTCGCCGGCTTCCAGGGGCTCAGCCCCGGAGGCGTAGGAGACCATCTCGGCGAAGGACCAGCGGGCCTCGCTGAGCCGGGCCTGGGCGACCCGTTCGCCGTTGAGGTAGGCGCTGACCTCGAGCTGGGCGGGATCGCCCAGCTCGTCGGCGGTGACCAGCCAGGGACCGAGCCCCGAGGCGAAGTCCTTGGACTTGGCCGGCCCCAGCCGCACCCGCATCTCATCTGCCTGGATGTCCCGCGCCGAGAAGTCACAGAAGACCGCGTAGCCCGCGATTGCCTCCTGAGCCGCCGCCACGCTGAGGTCGCGGCCGCCGGAGAGGAGAACGCAGGCCACCTCCAACTCGTAATCGAGGGCGTCGGTGTAGGCGGGCCAGGGCACCTCCGCCCCCGGGGCCAGCAGCGTGGCTGGGTTGCCTTTGTAGTAGACCGGCCGGCGATACCAGGGCTCGGGGATCGGCTCCCCTCGCCGCCGCGCCCCGGCCGCGACGTGCTCCTCGAAGGCGTAGAAGTCGCGGAGCAGCGGCGGCCGCAGGAGCGGCAGCCGCTCCACCTCATCAGGCCGGTAGCGCAGGCGGCTGCCGGAGGGCGCTTCAGCGTTCGCCGGCTGGCTCCCGGCCAGCTCGATCGCCTCTGCCGCCATCTCCAAGGCCCGCCGGCCACCTCGAAGCAGCGCCGTCAGATCGGGAGGGAACGTGGCCGCTGCCCAGCGGACCGGGTCCCCCGATCCCTGGCTCGCCCACCAGAGCTCGCCGGCGGCAGTGACGTCTACCAGGCGGGGGGCGTCCGATTGGGAGTCGGCGACCTCGGCCACCACCCGCGGAGTTAGCCCCAGCGGGCTCTCTATCCCTACCGTCGCGAGGCGCATCTCAGCTCCTCAGTCGTCGTCGATGTGAGGCATCCAGGACTCGGCGTATTCCAGGATCTCCGCCTGCTCGGAGCCCACCAGCGGATGCAGGGGATGCACCGCGTCGATCATCACCGCCACCTCGTCGTGGTGGGTCTTGGTCATCTGCCGGTCCCGCTCCACGGCCTTGGGCTGCGGGCCGTGGTGGATGCCCTGGGGGTGCCAGGTCATCATCCCGGCGTCGATCCCGGCCCGGCTCATGAACTGGCCGGCATGGTAGAAGAGCACTTCGTCGTAGTCAATGTTGCGGTGGTAGAAGGGCAGCCGCACTGCCCCCTCGTCGTCGATGCCCTCGATCCGGCGGGGAGTGAAGGTGCAGAGGACGAAGCCCGAGGTCCGCAGCGTGGTGTGCACCGAGGGGGGCAGGTGGAACCGTCCCGCAGTGACCGGCCTGATATCCCGGACGTTGAGTGCGAAGGCGCTGAGGTCGCCCTTCCAGCCCACCGTGTCGATGGGATCGAAGGGGTAGAAGACCCTGGTCCACTGCCCCTCGCGCTCGATCACCAACTCCCACTCCCCCGCCGCGTTGGGTGCGCCCCCCGGGCCCGGAATCTCCGGCAGCCGCAGAACGGCCCGGTCGTAGGGGGAATGCTGCCCCATCCGGTCGGCCGGCGGCAGCTCCGGCATCTCGTAGGCGGCGATCACCAAAAGGAAGCTCTCCTCGCCCTGGGGGAAGATTCGGTGGGTCGTCCCCCTGGGCAGGACGAGGTAGTCCCCCTGCTCATAGGTCAGCTTGCCGAAGTCGGTCGCCATCTCGCCGGCGCCTCGATGGACGAAGTAGATGAGGTCAGCGTCGGCGTTCCGGTAGGCATAGGGCATGGCCTGGGTGCGGCGCGAGAGTTTAATCCGCAGGTCCTGGTTGCCCAGGACCGGGGTCAGCCCGGCCGAGGGGTCCAGGGCGTCGGCGGCCTCCACCCGGCGCAGGTCGTAGGCGCGGGGGCGCAGTGGACCCTCGATGCGCAGCCACTCGGTGGGGGCATGGGCGTGGTAGAGGTGGGAGGCCGGGCCGAAGAACCCCTGCCGGCCGAACTCCTCCTCGTAGGTGCCTTCCGGGAGGTCACAGTGAGCCTGGCGGCTGAACCGCCCCCGGGACTGCGGGAACATCTGGGTCAGCCTCCGGTAAAGCTGATCACGGTCTTGATGTCGTCGGGCTGGCGGCTGAAGGCGTCGGCAAACTGCTCCACCGCCACCCGCCGGGTCACGATCTGATCCAGCACCCCGGGCCACTTCCGCACCGCCGCCCCCAGCATCCGGGCCGCCGCCTCGAAGTGGCGGCGGTTGGCATTGACGGTGCCGAAGACCAGCTTGTTGCCCAGCACCATGTCCAGGTTGAGCGAGTCAGAATCGATGGTCACGGTGCGCATCCCGGCGGTCACCGAGCTGAGGCAGCAGACCCCGTTGTTGCCGGTCGCGGCCATGGCATTCAGGGCGACCGACGAGGCCCCGGTCGCCTCGAAGGTGAGGTCGATGTGGCCCAGCTCCTTGGCCAGTCCCGCGACCGGGTGCTGATCGGCGTCAAGCAGCGTGGCCCCCACCGCCTTGGCGACCTTGAAGGCGGGGGAGCCGGGGTCGGACTTGGCGACCAGGCTGACCTCGATATCGCGGAGACGAAGGAAGATTGCCGCCAGCAGCCCGACCGCCCCGGCGCCACAGACCAGCGCCTGCTTGGGGTCCCAGGGCATCCGGCCCCGCTGGATGCTGAAGGCCTGGATCAGCCCCTTCTCGACGATGCTGCTGGGCTCCATCAGGACTCCCACNNGTAGCCGTCCCGACCCTTGATCCCCCGCTCGGTGTAGTTACCGGTCAGGCAGTCATCGCTCTGGCCGGCGGCACAGGGTGGGCAGCGCTCGGGACAGGGCCGGCGCACCGTGGCCACCACCAGCTGGCCCTTCTGCAGCTCGACCCCCTCGGGAGCGGAGACCACCCGGCCCAGGTTCTCGTGGCCCAGCACCAGGCTGTCGCGGCCAGTGGGGGGGGCGCCGTAGCCGTCGTTGGCGATCTCCAGGTCGGTGCCGCAGACCCCGACCTCGACCACCTCGACCTCAACCGACTGCCCCGGCTTGCCGTCCGCCCCCTCCACCATGCCGGTCCCCGAAGGGTCGGAGATCGCTCCCAGCCGAACGCTGCCCTTCTTCCCCGGGGTGGTGATGATGGCCTTCATCGGCTGCCTCCTGTGCCGTGGCTGCAGATCACGGCAAGCCTATCGCTATCAGTCGGGCAGTAGCGTGATGCCCCTCAGGTTGAGCGGCCGCCTGATGGCGAAGAACACCACCGTGCCCACCACCGTGACCAGGAGCCGGTCGAAGGCCCGGTTCAAGATGGCGATCGCGGCCGCCACCGGGGTGGCCACCCCAAACGCCACCAAGAGGAACGTCATCGAGCCCTCGTAGGCACCGATGCCGCCCGGCAAGAGGCTCACCCCGCCCGCCAGGTGGGCGACGGCGTACACGAAGGCCGCCTGATACACCCCCAGATCGATGCCCACGCTGCGGACGGTGAAGTAGAACATGGCGATGGCGATCATGGCCGCCACCGGGCCGAGGAGAGCCGGCCCCAGCGTGGCCGGGCGACGGGCGATGAAGATCACGTCCTGGTGGAGGGACCTGAGGTCCGCCGCATAGTGCCTGATGATGGGGACCCGCACCGCGAACCGCATCACGAAATTGAAGGCGCGGGGCCAGAGCAGGATCGTCGAGATGCCGAGGATCCCCAGCAGGGCCACCACCACCGCTGCCTGGGCCCCGGGGAACTGCCCGGCTCCGGGGACCGCGGCGGCGATCAGAAAGATGGGATAGAGCAGCTCCTGGACCACCACCGTGGCCGACACCTCACCCAGATTGACCTTGGCGTGCTGGCGCAGGATGAAGGCCCGGGTCAGCTCGCCCAGGGGCAAGATGGCGGTGGGCTGGCCGGCGAGGTAGATGAGGATCGTCTCCACCGCCCCGTGGTCCAGCTTGAGCGGCTTCAGGAAGAGATGCCACTGGTACCCCTTGAGCAGGTAGTACGCCAACGAGAGGGACAGCACGACCGGCAGATAGGCGAGATGGAAGCGGCTCAGCGCCCCCCCCAACTGTTCGGGATGAACGTACAGGACGATCAGGCCCAGGATGGCGAGGCTGATCAGAGCCGGGAGCAGCTGTCTCAGGCTTGGGAAATGCCGGGCGCTGGCTGTGGTTTTCATCTTCTCAAGGTGACAATACCGGGCCGCCGACGCCGCGACCGCCCTCTTCGGCTCGCTTCGCCATGCGAACCCCGGAGCGGGCAGCTATACTCCGGGCACCTTGGCTGGCACCAGTCTCGCGCGTCATTAGAATACCTGGAAAAATGGCGCCCCTCCTCGAGATCAATAATCTCAAGACCTACATCCGGCAGCGCCAGAGCGAGGTCCATGCGGTCGATGGTGTCTCCCTCTCCATCGAAGCCGGCGAAACCCTGGGTTTAGTGGGAGAGTCCGGGTGCGGTAAGACGATGACCGGTATGTCGATCATGCACCTGCTCCCCAACGGAGGCTACATCGCCGCCGGCAGCATTCGCCTCGGGGACCGGGAGCTGGTTGGGCTCGGCGAGAAGGAGATGCGCCACGTCCGCGGCAACGATGTCGCGGTGATCTTCCAGGATCCGATGACCTCGCTCAACCCCACTATGCAGGTCGGAGACCAGATCGCGGAGTCGGTCCGGATCCATCGCCACGCCTCCAAGCGGGACGCCCTCCAGCGAGCCGAGGAGGTGCTCGGACTGGTGGGCATGCCCCGGCCCAAGGAGCGGCTCAAGGACTACCCCCACCAGCTCTCGGGCGGCCTGCGGCAGCGCGTGATGATCGCCATGGCGCTCTCCTGTGAGCCGAAGCTCCTGATCGCCGACGAGCCCACCACGGCGTTGGACGTCACCATCCAGCTCCAGATCCTGGAGTTGCTCTACGAGCTCAAGCAGCGGCTGCACATGGCCGTCCTGCTGATCACCCACGATATGGGGGTGATCGCTGGCCGGGCCGACCGGGTCATGGTCATGTACGCCGGCAAGATCGTGGAGTCAGCCTCCACCGTTGACCTCTTCGAGAACATGCGCCACCCTTACACTGAGGCGCTGCTGGCCTCCATCCCGCGGCTGGACCAGCGCAGCGATGCCGTTCTCTACAGCATTCCCGGGCTGCCCCCGGACCTCAGCCATCCACCCGCCTGGTGCCGCTTCCAGCCCCGCTGCCGGTACGCCACCACCCGGTGTCACGAGGAGGAGCCGCTGCTGACCGGCTCGAGTGACCACCAGTACGCCTGCTTCAACCCGGTCGCCAACTCCGTTTCCCGGGTGGGGTCGGTCCGTTGAATCCGGACCGGCTCCGGTTGCCCCGCCGGGAGCCGTCGCTATGACCGCGACCGTTACCCAGGACANNGGCACGTGGTCAAGGAGTTCACGGTCACGGCCGGGGCGGTGTTGCCGCACAAGATCGGCAGCATCAAGGCCGTCTCCGACGTCTCCTTCAGCGTCGGCCAGGGTGAGACCTTCGGCTTGGTGGGAGAGTCCGGCTGCGGCAAGACGACCATCGGGCGCCTGATCGTCGGCCTGGAGAAGACCACCTCGGGTGAGATCGAGTTCGACGGCACCGACATCTCCAAGCTCCGGGGGGCCCAGCTGCGCCGCCGGCGGCGGGACCTCCAGCTGATGTTCCAGGACCCCTACGCTTCCCTCAACCCGAGGATGCGGGTGGGGAGCATCATCCGTGAGCCCCTGCTGGTGCAGAAGATCGGCTCCAAGGCTGAGCAGCAGGCCCGGGTTCAGCAACTGCTCCAGGAGGTCGGGCTGAGCCCCAAGTCGACCGATCTCTACCCCCATGAGTTCTCGGGGGGTCAGCGCCAGCGCATCGGGCTGGCTCGAGCCCTCGCCCTCAACCCCAAGCTGATCGTCGCCGACGAACCGGTCTCGGCGCTGGACGTCTCGATTCGCTCCCAGATTTTGAACCTGATGAACAGCCTCCAGGAGCGACACGGGCTCACCTACCTGGTCATCTCCCACGACCTCTCGGTGGTCAAGTACCTCTCGGATCGCATCGGAGTCATGTACCTGGGCAAGCTCGTCGAGTTCGCTCCCAGCTCGGTCCTGTATGAGCGCCCGGCCCATCCCTACACCCAGGGATTGATCGACGCCATTCCCGAGCCCAACCCGACCAGGGAGCGGAGCAAGACGGCGGACCCGATCCGAGGTGAGCTGCCCTCGGCCCTCCACCCCCCCTCGGGTTGCCGGTTCCGCACCCGCTGCCCTCGCGCTCAGGAGATCTGCGCCGCGGTCGAGCCGCCCTTGGTGTCTTTCGGACCCCGCCACCTGGCGGCGTGCCACTTCCCGCTCCAGACCCCAGAGCCCGCGGCAGCGGCCACAGCCTGACGTCGGCTGCTTCCCGCCAGAGCGATCCGACCTCGCTCTCGGCGTGGCCGGTGTCCGCATACGACCAAGCGACGTAAGACGAGGCGATGCTGGCGCTCGTAGGCGCGCCCCGGCGCAGCAGGCGCACCGCCTGAGCCGGCGTCAGCGCTGCTGGAGACGGACCTCCAACGCGTCACGGAGAGCATCGCCCACGAAGTTGAACGCAACGACGGTGACGACGATGGCGATCCCAGCTGGGTAGATCAACCACCAGTAACCGTCGTAGATGTAGGTCGTACCGTCCGAGAGCTGACTCCCCCAGTTGGTCGCGGGCGCCGCGATGCCGAGACCCAGAAAGCTCAGTGCCGCCACCGTGAGGATGGCGTCCGCAACCTGGAAGGTGGCGTTCACCACGATGGTGCCGATGGAGTTGGGAATGATGTGCCGGAACAGAATCCGGCCCGATCCTCCGCCCATGACCCTGACCGCCTGCACGTAGTCACGGACCCTGAGGGTCAAGGTCTCGCCCCGCACCAGGCGAGCGGGAACCAGCCAGGCAACCAGACCGATCACGATGATGAGCTCGGGCACCGAGGGGATGAAGATGGTCCCGAGGACGATGATCAGGAAGAGGAAGGGGATCGCCAGCATGGCGTCGACGATCCTCATCATGATTGCGTCTACGACCCCACCGGCGAGGCCGGCGGCCGCACCCCAGGTCGCCCCGATGGTTACGGCCACGAGCGCCGCCGCCAGACCCACTTCAAGGGAGGTCTGACCCCCCAGCATCAGGCGGCCCAGATTGTCGTAGCCGATGTTATCGGTGCCCAGGGGATGACTGAGGCTGGGCGCCAGGTTGACGATGTTGGGATTGTTGAAGACCTGCTGGGTGTGGTAGATGAACGGCCCCAGAAAGCTGAAGAGGACCATGAAGGCAATCAGACCCAGCCCCAGCACGGCCAGATGATTCTCCATGAACACGGCGAGCATCATCCGGAAGACCGATCCAGTCCGATACCCTTCGCCGCCCTCGGGGACCGCCGCCGGGGTGAGGTCGCCGAC
>PKXE01000172.1:17097-27096 GCA_003132265.1 Candidatus Dormiibacterota bacterium
GATGTCAGCGATCAGCGAGCCGATCACCGTCGCGACTCCCACCACCACCACCACTCCCAACAGCACGGGGAAGTCGTCGGTGACGGCGGCGTTGACGAAAAGCAGCCCCATGCCGGGGTAGTTGAACACGAACTCGGTGATCACCGCACCGCTCAGAATGCCAGGAATGCTCAAGCCGATCAGGGTGATCACCGGAATCAACGCGTTGCGGAGTACGTGCCTGAAGAGAATGGTCCGGCTCGGCACCCCCTTGGCCTTGGCGGTGCGAACGTAGTCTTGGACCAGATTCTCAAGCATCGAGCTGCGCATGTAGCGGCTGAAGAGGGCGATTGTCACCAAGGTGAGCGTCATGATGGGCAGGATCAGGCCGTTCAGTTGGGAGAAGAGACTGGTCTGGTTCTGCTGGAATCCCGACGGCAACCAGCCGAGAGTGATGCTGAATAGCACGATCAGCAGCAGCCCCAGCCAGAACACCGGCATGGAGTAGAAGATGAAGGAAAGTGCAGTGGCGAGATAGTCATCAGGACGATTGCGCCGGACCGCCTGCAGGATCCCGATCGGCACCGCGATCACGATCGCCAGCACGGTGGAGGTGCCCACCAACACCAGCGTGTTGGGAATGCGCTGGCCCAAGAGCGCGGTGACGGTGTTGTTCTGCTTCCAGGAGAACCCCAGGTTGCCCTGCAAAAGGTGCAAGAGCCAGATCAGGTACTGCACGGGGAGAGGCTTGTTCAGGCCCAGCTGCTTGGTGAGGGCCGCGACCTGGGCTGGACTCTGGCGTGTCCCCAGGATGACGTGGACCGGGTTCCCCAGCATGTGGAGCAGGATGAAAGTGATGATCGTGACGCCGATCAGCACGATGATCGACTGGATGATTCGCCGGATCACGTAGGCCAGCATCGCTGCGCCTTCCCCTTCCTGTCAGTTGCCGTCAGATCGGATCGGAAACGGGTTGGGGCNNTAGTTACTAACCAGAGAAGCTGTACTCCGAAGGGTAGATCTCGTCGTAGACGCCCTGCGGCACCAATCCCTTGAGGTTGCTCTTGTACATCGTCAGCTGGTAGGGAATGGTTGGCATCCATACCACCGGCAGCTGCTTGGCCAAGTAGTTCTCGTAGGCGTCGAGGGCCTTGATCTCACCCGCGACGGTGGCATCGGTATTCGTGGCCAGAATCAGTTTGTTGGCCTGGGTGTCGTTGTAGTAGCCGGGGTTGGAGCTGGCTCCGGTCTGGAAGAGCTCCTCACCGGTCGGGAAGTAGTCAGGCGAGTAAACCCAGCCCCCGCCCCAGTTGGCCATGTCCCAGCCGCTGCAGGGGGCCGCAGGGGTGCAGGCGGCACCGAAGGTGGTCGAGATGACCTGACCGAAGGGCGCCGTGGAGAGGGCAATCTGGATGCCCGCCTTCTGCGCTTCGGTCGACTTCATGGCCTCCATCTCCTGGGTCAGCGACACCGCGCCGCTGGCATAGAGAAGGCGGAAGGAGAGTTGAGCGCCGGCCGCGATGCCGGCACCACAGTCACCGGTTGCGGTGCCCGGCTTGGTGCAGGTCGAGGTCCCGCCCGGAACGACCTTCCAGCCGTGGTCATTGAGCAGGGCCACGGCCTTGCTGGGGTTGTACGCGTAAACCTGGCCGGTGTCCTCAAGTTTGGTCAGGTCGGCGTTGTGCGCGGGGTAGGTCGGCACCGGGCCATTGGTGATGGCCGCGAAGCCGCCCAGGAACTGCTTGGTGTACTGCGGCTGGTTGACCAAGCTCTGGAAAGCCTGCCGGAAGTAGAGCTGCTTGAAGATCGGGCCCGCGGTCGGCTCGGTGAAGTTGTAGGGGAAGTAGGTGATCCCGAAGCTGTACCAGGGGTTGAAGTTATAGCCGTGGTGGGTCAGATAGCTCTTCTGGCCCAAGTCCTGGGTGGGGATGTAGCCGATCGTCAGGTCCCCGGCCCGGAGCGCGTTGAACTCAGCGGTGTCGCTGGTGTAGGGCACCTCCTCGAACACGCTGATCTTGGACTTGTTGGGCCCTGAGTACTTGGTGTTGGGCACGAACTTCACGAACCCAGTGGTGGCGTAGCTCACCATCTTCAAGGGCCCGCTGACCACCTTCCAGAGTGGGTTGGTCGAGTACGTGCTGGTGTCCTGCGACTCCGAGTTGAGGAACTGGGCCACGCCCAGAGCCCCGCTGGTCCCGGTGCCGGGGTCGGTCGGGGTATAGGCGGGCGGCGTCGCGGCTGGGGTGATCACACTCCGGGCCTGGGCCGCGTTGTCGTAGTTACCCACGGCACCCGTCGCCGAGAGCCTGTCCCAGGCGTGCTGGGGCATCGGCGTGATCTGGCTCAGCTCGTTGTAGAGGAACCAGGTGGGGTCGTAGGACGCGTTGAGGTGGAAGACCAGGCTGTACGTTCCGGTGGCCTGGTAGCTGACCACGTTCTGGGGGAAGCCCCCGGGAACGAAGGCGCCCCAGCCCGGGCCGGGAGCGTTGGCGCTGCCCACGTTGGCGGCCGCCGGTGAGGTCGAGGCGCTGAGCAGGTTCATCCAGAACGTGACGTCGCGAGCCGTGATGGGTGTCCCGTCGGACCACTTCCAGTGCTTCATGGTCATGGTCACGGTCTGGTTGTTGTTCGACCAGGTGGGCGCGTTGGCGATGCTGAGCGCCGGGTTGTACTTGGGCTGGCCGCTGTTCCCGAACCAGTACAGGTAGGGGAACATGAGATCGGAGAAGTCGGAGAGATCGGTGACGCTGAAGTAGCTGCCGCTCGCCAGGGGCAGGATGTACTGAGGCGGCGCGTTGGGACCCTCAGCGAAGGTCACCGTGCCACCCCCCTTGGCAGCTGCCGTCGTGCTGGTAGTAAGGCTCGCGCCGGCGGCGAGCATCAGGGCCGCGATCGAGACCACCCCCACTCGGCGCCAAAACAAGAGCATTGAAACCTTTCTCACTAGCGTATACGCCCTCCTGTTGCCGATCTGGTCAGGGTCACGTGCAGCCGAACAGCCGCAGGCGCCCACTTCTCACAGCACGCGCATCTTAGGCGCCCGGGCGAGCCGGCGTCATCCCCCAGCAGGGTGATTTGCGCCGCCAGTCCCCTCGGGGGCCTCGGCCAAGAGCCCATGCCGCCAGGCCCGCAGAACGGCCCCCGACCGGTCGGTAGCTCCCAACTTGTTGAGAATGTGGCCGACGTGGGTCTTGACCGTGTTCTCGCTGAGGAAGAGCCGCTCAGCGATCTCCCGATTGGAGAGTTCTGCAGCTATGCAGCTCAGCACCTCCAGTTCCCGAGGGCTCACGGTCACTCCCCCAGTCGCCGGAGAACGCTCCAGCAGGGACTCGCCCCCGGCCACCCGCCGGATGGAGTCGACGAGTTCGGCCCGGCTGACGTCCTTCAGGAGGTAGCCCTGGGCCCCCGCCTTGAAGCTGGGCACGACGTAGTTCTCGTGCCCGAAGGTGGTCAGCATCACCACCTTGGCCTGGGGCTGGTGCTGGCGGATCTGACGCAGCGCCTCGATCCCGTCCATCCCCGCCATCTGCACGTCCATTAGAACTACGTCGGGCACCGTCTCCAGGGCCTTGGCGACCGCCGCCGCGCCATCACCGACATCGGCCACCACCTCGATGTCCGGCTCGATGTCGAGCATGGCGCAGAGGCCCTGCCGGACCACCGGGTGGTCGTCCGCGACCAGGACCCGGATCACGGCTGGGCCTCGTGGGCGTACGGCAGGTCGAGCACCACCTTGGTGCCCCGGCCCGGCGCGCTCTCGACGGTGATGCCGCCACCGACCGAGTTGGCCCGCTCTCGCATCGAGGTGATCCCGAAGGCGCCGGCTCGGCCCGGGCGGGCAGGGTCGAAGCCGCAGCCGTCGTCGGCCACGGTGACCCGCAGGTGGCCGTCGTCGCGGGCAACCTCGACGGCTACCCGGCTCGGACGCCCGTGGCGGACGGAGTTGGCGACCGCCTCCTGGACGATCCGGAAGATCGATACTTCGGTCGGCGCCGCCAGCGTCAGCTGGCGCAGGTCTTGGAGGCGAACCGAGGTCTTCACCCCGGTTCGCTCCTGGGTCCTGACCATCTCCTCCCGGAGAGCCTCCGCGAGGCTGCCGCGCTGGAGCAACTCAGGGCGAAGGTCCCAGACCGAGCGCCTCGCCTCCTGCAGACTGGACCGGGCCAGATCGGTGGCGTTACCCAGAGCCTGCTGGGAGCGCTCCGGCTCCCGACTCATCCACGCTTCGGCGGCCTGAAGTTGAATGATGATCCCTGCCAGACCTTGAGCCAGGGTGTCGTGGATCTCCCGGGCAATCCGGTTGCGCTCGGTGATGGTCGCCATCTCCCGGGTTTCGGCGAAGAGCTGGGCGTTGCGCAAGGCCAGCGCCACCTGGCCGCCCACGACCTCGAGCAACTCCATCTGGCGGCCGTCGACCGGACGGCGACGGCCGAGTGCCAGGAGCCCGACCTTGGTCCCAGCCGCGGCCAACGGCACCACCACCAGCCCGGGCACCTGAATCGGACTGGCCGGGAGCTCGCCGAGCCCCGCGATCGCGGCGCGGAGCTCAGCCTGATCACGACCAGGAACACTCGGGCTCTGGGCCCAGCCGACCAATCGCAGCCCCTCGGGGGCCATCTGATCGGCCAAGAAGACCGCCGCGTCGCCGTCGCCCCAGAGCTCGTGCAGCTGCCCGGCCGCCGTCCTCGCCACATCGGCCACCACCAGCGACGTGCTCATCTCGGCAGAGAGGCGGTTGAGGGTGCCCAACTCCTGATTGCGCTGGCTCAGCTCGGCCGTACGTGACTCCACCCGCTGCTCGAGTTCCTGCTGGTCGGTGTCGATCTGATCGCGCTGGCGGGAAAGGCGGTGGCGCATCTCCTCCAGGGCGACCTCCAGGGTGTCGATCTCGTCCACCGGATCGCGGGAGGTGGCGACCGGGGTGGCCAGATCGCCGTCGGCGATCCGCGTCGAGGCTAGGGTCAGCGATGACAGGGGTCGAACCAGGCGCCGACTCAGCACGTTGGTGACGCCCACCGCCAGCAGTGCCAGGATCAGCAGCACCGGCAGCAGCAAAGCGGTCACCCCGAAGATGCCGTGGCTGATCTGCTGGGAGAAGGCGACCACGCTGCCGTTGAGACCCGAGACCGGCAGCGCCACCCCGAGGCTCCATTGACTCGCCGGCAGGGGGCTGTAGAAGACGTCCACCGGCTCCCCGGCCAGGGAGATGGTCTGTGAGCCCCTGGAGCCCAGCAGCATGGGCTCGGCGACCTGGCTCCAAGGGCTGTGTCGGGAGATCAGGTTGACGGTCTGGACCTTCTTGCGCTTGGTGTCGAGTCCCAGGTCGCTGGCGCCACCCTCGCCCACGCTGAGCAGTGACCCATCGCTGGCGACGAGAAAGGCGTAGCTGCCCTGGCTGGTGCCCGGGGGCCCGGTCAGGAACTCGCTGACGATGTGGCTGACCGTGATGTTGGCGCCGATCCGATACGGCTCCCCGTTGGGAGCGGTCCCGGCAGTGACCTCGCTGACCGTGGCACCGCCGGTCAGGGGATTGCTGTAGACAGAGGTCCAGACCGAATCCTGGCTCGGGGCGGGCACCAGTCGGCTCCAGTGGGAGTTGGGGTTGTGGAAGGCCGCCTCTTGGCGCACGACCGCCTTTTGGTAGTCGGTCTCGGGTGGCAGCAACTGCAGGTACCTGGCCTGGTTGGCCTGACTCAGGATTCCCGCGGGCGAGACCGCCAGGAGGCCGGTCTGGGGCAACTGTACCCACACGCAGGCGACCTCCGTGTGCCAGTTGAAGATCTGGGACAGCTGGCTGCCGAGCGAACTCAGCGCTCGCACCTGAGCTGAGTTGTTGCCCTCGGCCGACCCGGGTCCGTAGATGGCGATCCCCGCGGACTGCTGTCCGGGCGGGACCTGGACGGGTGGCTGGTCGAGCGCGTTACTGGCGGATTGGCTCACCAGGGCCAACTGGTTTTGAATCGACTCGAGCTCGTTGTCGACGATCTCGGACTTGCTCAAAACCAAGTCCGCCAGGTGCACCCCCTGGGACGACTCCAGCTCTGCACTGGCCGTGCGCAGCGCACCACTGTTGAGCCCGGACAGCGCCACCAGGCCGGCAGACGCGAAGATCCCGAGCGGGATCACCGAAACCGCCAGCATGGCGACCAGGATCCGACGCCGGATGCTGAAGCGCCGCCAGCGGTCCAGGCGGGTCGCCAACTGCCGCATCCGGCGAAAGTGCCCGGACTTGGGACAGGGGATCGGTCGTGACATTGGCATGGAGGCTAGCCGACTTGACCCAAAGGATCATCCTACACGGCATCGACGCGGGCTCTGATCGACGCCCGGGCCGCGAAGGCGCCCCCACCAATCCTTGCCGAACCACTGAACTGTGATCTCCAGCCACACCCAACCGGTCCCGCTCCCCACCTTGGTGGCGCCCAACAGCTTCAAGGGCACCCTCACCTCGGCTCAGGCTGCCCAGGCCATCGCCACCGGCGTCCTTCATGCCTGGCCAGGGTCGGAGGTGATGCTCAAGCCCATGGCGGACGGCGGGGACGGCTTCCTCGACACCCTGGTGGCGGCGACCGGAGGGCGACGGACCGAGCATCAGGTGCGAGGGCCTCTGGGCGCTCCGGTCACCGCCTCGATCGGCTGGCTGACGGGCCCGGCTGGCGAGTCCGCGGTCATCGAGCTAGCCTCGACCTGCGGCCTCACGCTGGTGCCCTCCCCAGGTCCGGCGAGCGCCGGGCGGGCCGGAACCCGCGGCCTGGGAGAGCTCCTCCGGCTGGCCATGGCGCACCGACCGGTGAGCGTCCTGGTGGGGCTGGGCGGCAGCGCGTCGACCGATGGCGGAGCCGGCGCCGCCCAAGCGCTCGGCTATCGGCTCCTCGACCGCGCCGGGGCTGAGGTTGGCCCCGGCGGCCTCGGCCTGCTGGAGTTGGATCGGATCGAAGTGGCGGCCGCGGCTCCCGAACTGCGCCTGGTACAGCTGGTGGCGGCCTACGATGTCACCAATCCACTCTTGGGCGATGACGGGGCGGCCGCCATCTACGGACCCCAGAAGGGGGCCGACCCATTGACGGTTAGGGAATTGGAGCGGGGCCTGCGTCGCCTGGCCGCGGTGGCGGACCGGGATCTGGGGAGGTCGGACGCGGCCAGCTTTCCCGGCGCCGGCGCCGCCGGCGGCGCCGGTTTCGGCCTGGTCCGCTTCTGCGGCTCCGAGCTGGAGCCAGGGGTTTCGCTGGTGGCCCGAGCGGTGGGCTTGGATCAGGCCCTGGACCGGTGTCGGGTGGTCTTCACCGGCGAGGGTCGCTTCGACCTTCAGAGCTTGGAGGGGAAGGCGACCGGGGAAGTCGCCCGGAGGGCGGCGCAGCGCGGTTTGCCCTGCCTGGTCCTGGCCGCCAGCGCCGATCCCGAGGCCGTCTCCCGGCTCCAAGGCCTGGGGGGCACCTTTGTCCCCGTCGACTCAGAGTCGGGGCCTCCGAAGGACCGCGGTCAGGCGGCTGCACGCCTCACCGGCGCCACCGCCCGAGCCTGCCGGGCGTTGCTCGAGCNNGCCCCTTTGGATCGGGCCGGGTCGTGAGCCGGACCGAAGCTGGCGCCGCCCCGGAGGAGCGGCGCTGCTCAGCTCAGTAGACGGGGGTGCACCACTCCCGGTACTTCTCCACCTCACCCCGGACCAGCCGGGAGTACAGCTCGTCCAGCTGCCGGGTGAAGATCCCCACCTTCCCATCGCCGACCGGGCGGCGATCAATCTCGACCACGGACGAGATCTGGGCGCCAGTGCCGCAGAGAAGGACCTCGTCGGCGATGTAGAGCTCGGTGCGGTCGATCGGGCGCTCCACCACCGGCAGCCCCAGCTCCTCGGTCCAGAACTGGATCAGAGTGGCCCGGGTGATCCCCTCCAGAATGTTGTCGGAGACGGCGGGAGTGATCAGGACGCCCTTGCGGATGATGAAGAGGTTCTCCGCCGAGCCCTCGCAGACGTGGCCGTCCTGGCCCAGGACGATGGCCTCGTCCATCCCGTTCTCGTGAGCCTCGCTCTTCGCCAACGCCGAGTTCACATAGGTGCCGCTGATCTTGGCCCGCGCGGGGGCGGCGTTGTCATCGATTCGCCGCCAGCTGGAGACCATGCAGCGCAGCCCCTTCGAGCGGTCGAGGTACTCGCCGAACGGTTGGGCATAGATGAGAAAGCCGTCCTCCAGGTCATGGAGCCGGACCCCGATCTCCTGGGAGGCCTTGTAGACCAGCGGCCGGATGTAGATGTCACTCCGGAACTGGTTGCGCCGGAGCAGCTGGATGGCGATCTCGGTCAGGTCCTCCGCGGAATAGGGGAGCTTCATCCTGAGCATGCCAGCCGATTGGTGCAGTCGCTCGAAATGCTCCAGCGCCCGGAAGAGGTAGAGCTGCTCACGCTGCGCATTCCAATATCCCCGGATGCCCTCGAAGCAGGCGGTGCCGTAGTGGAGGGCGTGAGTCATGAGGCCGAGGCGGGAGTCCCGATAGCGCCGCTGCTCGCCGTTGAAGAAGACCCAGGCCTCGTCCTGATCGAAAGCCTGGGGTACGCCCGCGGCGGCCGCTCCCGACTCCTTGTCGAGCACCAGCTGAGCTGAACCTCGGCGCGGTTCGTGGGCTGCCATGGGCACCCTCCTTCAGCTCCAGCGGAGCAGCTTCGGTGTGATCGGCGCCCAGTATACGGCGACATTTCCGAGGGGCTCCCTTAGAAATTCAGCCCCTCGGCTCGGCCCTGGGACGGGGCGGTGATACCATCCCGGCAAGTCATGCGAACGCCCTGGGTCGGTTTTGGCGTGACGCGCTGGCTGGTTCCCGGTCTCCACGTCAAGCGCTGGGTGGGGGTGACCATCGTCGCGATCGTGGGGATCGGCCTCGGGATCGGCTATGCCCTCCGTGATTTCTACCAGATCGCCCATCTGCCCGCTTTCACCTACAACCTCACCCTCCAGTTCTGGCCGCGCTGGGTGCGGGCCTTGATCTTCCTGGGGATCGGCCTGTTCCTCCTGGCGCTGGGGATGTACAAGCTCACCCGCTCTTTGCTGAGCCCCTTCGTCCCCGGCGGCGACAAGACCCTGGTCGAGCGGCTCTATGACTTCCGGCGACTTCAGAAGGGGCCGCGGATCGTAGCGGTCGGGGGTGGCACCGGCCTCTCCAACTTGCTGCGCGGCATCAAGCGCCACAGCGGCAACGTGACCGCCCTGGTCACCGTCGCCGACGACGGCGGCAGCTCCGGGCGGCTGCGGGCCGAATACAAGGTGCTGCCCCCCGGGGACTTCCGCCAGTGCCTGACCGCTCTTGCCGATGTCGAGCCGCTGATGACCGAGCTCTTCCAGTACCGCTTCAAGGAGGGCTCCCTCAAAGGGCACTCCTTCGGGAACCTCTTCATCATGGCCATGAGCGACATCACCGGCGACTTCGAACACGCGCTGCGGGAGTCCGGCCGGGTCCTCGCGGTGAGGGGGCAGATCGTGCCCACCACCTTGGAAACGGTGACCCTCTGCGCCATCGCCGGCGAGGAGCTCCTGGTGGGCGAGTCCAAGGTCCCCACCGGCAAGGAGCCGATCCAGCGGGTCTTCCTGGTCCCGGAGCACCCCCGGCTCAACCCCGAGGCCCAGTTGGCGATCATGAACGCGGAGATGGTGCTGATCGGTCCGGGGAGCCTCTACACCAGCCTGCTGCCCAATCTGCTGGTGGACGGGATGATCGAGGCGCTGCGCTCCACCCCCGCGATCAAGGTCTACGTGTGCAACATCGCGACCCAGCCGGGCGAGACTACCGGCTACGCGGTCCATGACCACGTCGAGACCCTAGAGCGCTACGTGGGCAGCGGCCTCTTCGACTACGTGGTCGCCAACAGCAACCTCACCTTTCCCCTCTCCCCCGCCGCCCAGGAGGCCGGGGTCCATCGGGTGACCTTCGACCGCAGCCGGGCCACCAGCAACGGCAAGACGACCAAGTACGTTCTGGGCGACCTGGCCTCACCGACCATCACGACCCACCACGATCCCGACAAGCTGGCCC
>PKXE01000172.1:27106-30684 GCA_003132265.1 Candidatus Dormiibacterota bacterium
TATGCCGGAGCCTTCCCCAGCAGTTGGCTGGCGGCGAGCAAGTTGTCGGTCAGCACCAGCTGCCGAACCGAGGACTCTCCGATGGCCTCCCCCACCAGCTCCTCGAGTAGCTGGCCAAAGGAGACCCCGCTCGCCTCCCACAGGTAGAACGCGAGCGAGCCCGGGATGGTGTTGACCTCGTTGACGTAGAGTTCGCCGTCCGCGGACAGGAGGAAGTCCACCCGGGCCGACCCGGCGCACCCGAGAGAGTCGAAGGCGGCAGCGGCCAGACGCTGCACCTGCTCCTTGGTCGCCGCCGGGATCAGGGCCGGGAGCTGGCGGCGGGGGTCGGGGTAGCCCGCCTTGCCCCCACTGGCCGGGGTCGAGGCGGCCTTGCTCGGGGCTAGTTGGCCCTTGGTCAGGTATTTGTCGCTGTAGGAAAGGAGGCCCGAGGCCTTGATCGGCCGCTCCACCTCCGAGGACCGCGGCCGGGCGCGCTTCACGGCACAGTTGAGGTCGGCTGAGCCCGGCACCGCCGGCTCGAGGACCATCTCGCTGTCGAAGGTGAGGGCCAGCTCCACCGCGTCCTCAAGCTCACTGTCCCCGTTGACAAGGCTGACCCCGATGCTGGAGCCACCCCGGTTCGGCTTNNGAGCTCGCCAACTGTCCCGGAACCGTGGGCAAGCCGAAGCCCTGGAAGACCAGTTTTGAACGTATCTTGTCCATCGCCAGCGCACTGGCGAGGCTGGGGCTGCCCACCTGGGGAAGTCGGGCCAGTTCGGCCATCCCGGCCAGCGTCCCGTCCTCGCCCATGGTCCCGTGCAGGCAGGGGAAGAGAACGTCCACCCCGAGGTCGCGAGGTCGGCCCCAGCGGGATGAGCTCCCGGCGAGGAGCCGGCCCTGATCGAGATCGAGCTGGACCGGGGTGCCCTCGTCGGGCAGGTGTTGGCGAAACGTCTCGAGGTCAGCGAAGTCGGTCCTGGTCAGCCAGCGGCCGCGCTTGGTGATGTACAGCGGCACCACCTCGGCTCCCAGCTGGCTCAGCACCGGCATCGCCTGGCAGGCAGTGAGAATGCTGATCTCGTGTTCCACCGATCGGGAACCGAAGACCACCGCCACCGTCAACCCTTTGAGGCTCAACCAGGCTCCAGGAAGGAATCTGGCAGGTCGTTCTCAAAGAGCACGACGCTGCCGGCGCCGGCCACCTGCGGGAGCCACCGCTGGGCCTCCTCCAGATCGGCCGCCACGGTCAGCTGCGAACTGGGGTACCCGCCCTCCCGAAGCCCGGCGGCGACCGACGCCGACTGCCGCTTGCCCACCAGGATCACATGCGTGCAGACCGCCGCCGCCTGCCTTCCCAGCTCGCGCATGCTCTGCTCCTGCAACGGTCCCAGCTCGATGAAGCCTGGCGTCACCAGCACCCGACGGTGCCCGGGCAGGCTGGCCAGGAGCCGCAACGCCGCGGCGGCTCCATCAGGGTTCGAATTGTAGGCATCGTCGATGATGGTGATCCCACCCGCCTGGCTCACCTGGAGGCGGTGGGGGGCTCCCACCAAACCGGCCGCGCGCTCTGCCAGCGTGGCGCTGCTGATGCCGAGCTCCACCGCTATCGCCCAGGCGCAGAGGAGATCGGCGACGATCGGCTCGCCGTGCACCGGCACACTCAGCTGGAGGTCTTCGCCGGCTGAGCCCCGCAGCCGCAGATGGGATCCCGCCGGGCTCACCGAGAGCTGCTCCGCCCACCAACGGTCCGCCGGCTGGCCCACCCAGACCGGTCTCGCCCGGAGCGGCGCGGTGAGCCGCTCCCGCTCGGCGATGTCACTGGGCAGCACCGCCACCCCGGACTCGGGCAGTGCCGCCAGCAGCTCCGACTTGGCCTCGGCTATCCGCGCCCGGGCGCGGAACCGCTCCAGGTGCATCACTCCGACCGCCGTGACGATCCCCATCGTCGGGTGGGTGAACGAGCAGATCTCCGCGATCTCGCCCTTGCGGTAGGCGCCCATCTCCACGATCGCGAAACGGTGCTCCGGACGGAGCCCCTCGTTGATGGCCCGGCACACGCCCAAGGTGGTGTTGAAGCTCTCGGGGGTAGCGAAGCAGGGCGTGTCCGTCGAGTCCAACAACTGGCGGAGGAAGAGCTTGGTGGTGGTCTTGCCGTAGCTGCCGGTCACGCCGATCACCATTGGTCCCACCGCCTTGATCCGGAGCTCCGCCTGGCGCATGTACCGGCGGCGGCGGCGCCGCTCATTCGGCACACTCATCCCCACCGCCGCTGAGAGCGCTGCCACGATCACGAGGTCGATGCCGCCGATCACGACCGCGCCGGGCCAGCCGCTCCACAGCGCGAGGAAGAGCACCACCAGGGTGAACGCCCCCGCGGTGGCCGCCAGCCGCCGGGCTCTGGCGGTCCAGCGCAACTCGCCCCGCTTGCCGAAGGGCCGGTCGGTCGCCCGCGGCAGCAGCGCNNACCGCCAGGGTCACCTGCCAGCGCCAGTTGTTGCGGATCCGGCGCGAGGCGGTGCGCCAGAGCCGGGCCGGCTGGTACTCGTCCAGCTGACAGAGGTAGAGCCAGCCCTCGAAGCGGCGGCGGCTCGAGGCGGCCGCCAGCAGGGTCAGCAGCAGCGCCTGCCAGATGGGGGTGGTCACGTGGGTCAGAGTTTGGCGTCCATGAAGGAGTCGAACACGGCGGCGAACCGTCCGGGCTCATCCACGAACGGGAAGTGGCCACTGCCGTCGAACTCGACCAGTTCCGAAGCGGAGATCAGCTGCCGGAGACGGCGTCCGTAGGGATCAACCGGCAACTCCGTATCCTCGGTACCCCAGATGATCAGCGTCGGGATCTGGACCCGCTCGGCGACCGGACTGAGGTCCTCCTGGACAGCGCGAACCAGGATTGGCCGAAGCGGTCCCGCCACCCGGTAGTCGGCGGAGCCCATCCGCTGGCGCAGCCATTCGACGCTGGGCTCGGCGAGCCGGGTCGGCAGGAGCGTCTCCAGCGTCTGGCGCAGGCCGCGGAAGGCTCGGACCCGTGGTCGCACGCCGGCAGAGTTGAGCAGGCGTACCCCGGAGGCGGCGCAGAGCAGGAGCCGGTCGAACGGCGCCTCCCGCTCGCCGGCCAGCCGCAGGGCCACGCCGCCGCCGTAGGAGTGGCCCAGGAGAGCGACATGGTCCCAACCCCGCCGGCGGACCAGGTCCCGAACCAGCGAGGCGTAGCTGGAGGTGGTCCAGTCGGCCGTCCCCAACGGAGATTCGCCGAAGCCGGGAAGGTCGAGGGCGATCAGCCGGCGCGGGGTCTTGGCTAGCCGCAGCAGCCCAGTGAAGCTGGCCGCGTTAGCCCCCCAGCCGTGGAGCAGCAGAACCGGGGGGTCGGTCCCCGCGCGCTCCAAAAAGGAGATTCGGTGCTCCCCGGACACGGCACTCTGCCGAGTGGTCGCCACCGAACCAGGCCAGGGAGTCGACATCGGCGCCCGAGTCTACGCGATGTCTCGGAGCGGACCGCTCTGGAGAGCTGTTCTGATCTGTGCCGCGGCGGAGAGCGGTGAGCTCCCGACGTGGCAGTTCGACCTCCCCTAACTCGCACCATACGGTGGCAGCTAGCC
>PKXE01000172.1:30691-31168 GCA_003132265.1 Candidatus Dormiibacterota bacterium
CGCCCTTCGCCTCGGTCGGGCCGGCGGAACGCCCGCCGAGCGTGCTCTGCCTCCCTGCTCCCCCCAGGGAGCAGATCCAGGGCCGCCGTCAAGCGGGTGGACGTCCCTCGGGGCGGTGGAAGCTGGAGGCGGCGGGCGGGGCGGGACCACGGCCCGGGGTGGGTGGCGGCCGGCCCACCAGAGCGGGCGGTTCCGGCNNAGGACTCGGTCCGAGGACTCCACCACCTCCGGGTCGTGGGACGCGATCACCACGATGCGTCCCTTGCGGGCGTGCTCGGTTAGCATCTTCAGCACCACGGCTCGAAATTCAGCGGAAAGCTCGGAAGTTGGTTCATCGGCCAGCACGATGTCGGGGTCTCCTGCCAGTGCCCGCGCCACGGCGACCCGCTGCTGCTGGCCACCGGAAAGGTCCTGGACCAGATGATCTGAGTTCTCGTCCAGACCCACTTCGGTGAGCGCCCCCCTAGTGCGTTGGGC
>PKXE01000172.1:31223-32636 GCA_003132265.1 Candidatus Dormiibacterota bacterium
CTTCCCGGACCCGGAGGGCCCCGTCACGGTGACTGTCTCGCCCGCCTTCACCGTGAGCTCAACCCCATCGAGGATGGCCCGGGAGCCGATCGTCACCCCAATGTTCTCGGCGCGGATCTCACCGATCAAGGTCTTCCAGCTCCGGGTTGCGCAAATCGACCCCCTGGTTGTGCCGGTGCACCTGAACTAGGGTTCCGGGAGGCAGCCAATCGAGCACGTCAACCGGTAGCTGCACGCTGCCATCGCGCCCGACGACCGCATACTCCTGGCCGCGGCGGCCCTCAGCGCCGATCCGGCCGTCGCGGATGCTCACCGTGCGCGGCATGGCCCGGGCCACAGCCGGGTCATGGGTGACGCTAACCACCGTCGCCCCCAGCTCCCCATTCACCTTGAGGAGCAGCGAGATAACTTGGTCGCGGCTAGCGCTATCGAGTTGGCTCGTGGGCTCATCCACCAGCAGCAGGGAGGGTGCTACCGACGCCCCCGCCGCGATCGCCACGCGCTGCTGCTCGCCACCGGAGAGGGTGGCGACCGTCTGCCCCGCCAGGGCGCCCATGCCCAGCTGCTGCAGCAGTTCCAGCGGACTCCAGGGCAGAGCTCGCTTGCGCCCCCGGGCGCCCCTCTGGGCGAAGCCAACATTCTGCTCGGCGGTGCCGTAGGGGAGCAAGTTGCGAGCTGGATCCTGAAGCACCAGGCTGATGTCGGTGGCGCGCAGGCGCAGCAGCTGGCGGTTGCTCAGTCTGGGCAGGTCGTAACTGCCGATCCGGATCCGGCCAGCCGACGGTCGCAGTAGCCCCGAGAGAAGCGCCAGCATGGTCGACTTGCCGCTGCCGGACGGTCCCAGCAGCGCCAGGGCCTCCCCTCCCTCGACGTCCAGGTCCACTCCTCGGAGTGCCACCACGTCCCCCTCGGGGCTAGGGTATAGGTGGACCACCCCCTCGCAGTGGATATCGACGCCACGCTGCGTGTTGACCGCGGCCGTCATAGGATCTCCGTTCGCAGGCGGTCGTAGCCTGCCATGCCGATGGTGCCGAGCGAGGCGAGGGTGGAGGCCACCGCTAGTAATAGCACGAGCGTCAACAGCAGAACCGCGAGTGGGAACGCGGGAAGGGGGAACTGCGGTGGGGGACCGCCAGCGATGGTGGGAAACTCCGGCACCGACGGCAGCGCGATGACTGCCCCCAGGATACCGGCCACCGCCCCCAGGATCAGTCCCGGGCCGAGGGCCAGCAGCTGCTCCCCCAGCAGCGAGCGCAGGAGGGTGCGGCGAGAGACCCCGGTCGCACGCAGCACCGCCAACTCGAAGGCCCGGCGCCTGGCGGTCACGAAGATCGAGAACACCGCTGCGCCGATCGCGAGCAGGGCAGCCGCCCCAGCCGCGAAGAGGAAGAACTCGAAGGCCAGCGCCAGCCC
>PKXE01000172.1:32674-35249 GCA_003132265.1 Candidatus Dormiibacterota bacterium
CATGAAGCCGAACTGGCCGAGGTTGGGCAGTGCTGTCGTGGTGATGCGGACGTCCACGTTCAGCGTGGTGCCGTCGAAGTCCTCCACCGTGGCCGCCGCCGGATCTGAGACCTGACTGCCTGAGGTCACCACCCCGCGGATGGTGCCGGGCAGCGGAGCGGGGACCACCGCCGGCGCGACCAGGTCCTGGCTGGTGTCGGTGAAGGTGAAGGTTGTGCTGGACCCGCTCGCTAGCACTAGGGCACCGCGACCGGCCGGTTGCCAGTAGTCCGGCACCGAGGTGTTCCCGGGGACCGCTCGAAATGAAGCGGAGTTCCTCGCCTGCTCCTGGAGGGCCGAGATGGAGAGCTGGTAGGTGACCCGCTGAGGCCCGGTGGACGGAGCGGACCAGTAGGGCGTGAGGTTGGTGACCCGGCACTGCTCGATGCAGTCACCCGGGAGCGAAGCGGTGTAGGTATGCACTCCGGGTGAGAGATAGCCGAAGTCGGCCACCGCGGGGTTGCCAGCGCCGTCGATGAGGCTGAACTGGAGGTCCGGGGGTGGGTTGACCGGGCTCCTGAGGTCCACCCCCATCCGCACCTCGGTGCCCCCCACCACCAAGGGCGGGGGGAGGTGGGGGGTCAGCCAGCGCACGATGCGCCGCAAGCTCGTGGAGCTGGTGGACGTAGGCCAATCGGTGACGCTGGCGAGGCGGCTGGCGTCTACCGCGAGCAGGCGCTGACTGGGCGCGATCGAGACCATGGCGGCCATGGCGTAGCGGCCGGAAGGGTCGGCCCGACGGACAGCGGAAACCAGGTTGACGGACCCGGGGACTCGGACATCCAGCACCCGGGCGGCTCCGGTCACGAAGTTGGCTCGAGTCACCCGGTTGGAGCCGGCGACAGCCCAACCGGTGACCGAGAAGCAGGCGAGTCCGGTTGCGACGGCTAGGACCAGGATCTGGCGCAGACTGGTGGGACGGCGAATGACCTGCCTCACCGCGAGGGCGGTGGCTACGGACGAGGAGTCCCGTGTCCTCCGCACGGCGAACGCGTAGGCCAGCGGCAGCAGCCGTACCCCGACCACCCCGACAGCCACGGCGACCAGCCCGGGAGCGAAGAGAGCGAGCGGATTGGGCTGCTTTCCGTTCAAAACCCCCGAGAAACCGAGTTCGACTAAGCCTGCCACCGCCAGGGCAACGGCGGCGCCGTCGACGGCGGCTCGGCCCGCCCGCGAGGACCGGGGCTCGCTCGCCTGCAACTCCTCGACCAAGCTCCGGGTCATGATCCGCCACCCACCCAGGACCGTGGCCAGAAGTCCGCCGGCGAAGGCCCCCAACCCCGCCCAGAGCACCAGAAGGTAGAAGAAGACCGGGGCGCCGTGCAGGAGCAGGGGTGAAGCGGTTTCGACCGCCAACCAGGCCAGCAGGATCCCCAGCGGAAGAGCGCAGCAGAGCACGATCACTGGCTCCGCCAGACCCACCAAGATCACCGTGGACGGGCGGTATCCGTGTAGCTTGGCCAGGGCCACTTCCTGCTGACGAGCTTCGGCGGTGCGCGCCACTACTCCGTAGAGCACGAACAGCGTGAGTAGCACCAGCTGCAGGTCGACCACCACAATTACCGCCAGCATCTGATCTTCCTGCGTGCTGACCGAGTGCAGGGCATTTATGAGATTGCTGCTGGCGACCGAGCTGTCACGGGTCTCGACGGCACCCTTGTAGCCGTCGTAAGCGCTCTGCAGGTTGCCTGCATTGCTGACCGTGACGCGATTGATAAGCAGTGGGTACTGCAAAGTGAGATCGGGACCGAGCTGACGAACTGTGTCGGCCGGCGTGAACAGGGAGTCGACTCGGGGCAGCGGTTTCGGTCCCTTAATGGAAGCGGGGGGCGGCGGTCCAAAAGTGAGGAAATTCTCGCCGAACCAGTACGGCGCTCTCTCGCTTGTCACCCGCACTATCGCGGTCACCGTCACCGTGAGCGCGGCGCCCGTATGCAGCCCCAGAAGCGGAAGTTTCGCTCCCAGCCCCACCCCGAGTGCCTTGGCTGTGCGTCGGCTGATGGCTACCTGATCGGCAGCCACCGGACAGGAGCCGGAGACGACACTAAGGTGGGAGCAGATATCGGTGCGGGCGACGAGGTCCGACTCGTAGTAGTCGCCATATGGGTTGGTCTTGCGCGTCTCGGCCCCATAAATCAGGGTCGTGATCGGACGGGCGTACCAGCGCTTCAGACCGTAGTCGCGGGCTGAGGCGACGTCCTGGGCGTCGGACTGAAATGGCCGGTAACCGTGGGTGGTGTTCTGGGGAACCACGGTGAGCCCGTCTTCTTCCGAACTTCCAGCGACCAGGGTCGAGTGCAGGACGCTTCCCAGGGCCGCGCCGAAGTACAGAGGGCCAGTCGCGGCAGCCATCACCGCGATCGTCGCCACCACCAACAGCGCGGCCACGGCCCCGCCCCGCCACCTCATCGCACGCAGAAGTAGGTGGCGCCGGCTCACGGCGCCCATTCTATCCGTGAGCTCAGCTCACCGAGAGGCGGTGACCCATGCCGCTAGGCGCTGACTCCAGCGCTGAGGGCCGAGACGCCCACGGCGC
>PKXE01000172.1:35258-36264 GCA_003132265.1 Candidatus Dormiibacterota bacterium
GCTCTATCGGGCGAACCTGGCGATGGTGATTGAGATCGACCTTGCCGCGATTCGCCGATCGCCGAATATGAAGCGCTAGGCTCGAACCCCGCGGCTAATCGCGGTGTGGGTGCCGGACCAGACAAGGACGGCGTGGTCCGGCTATCGCGCGCGAATGCGTCTGAGCGGTAGAAACGCGACAATTCCGCGATCTCGCGGAGGAGCGTGCGGCAAGCCGGTGGCTATCGCGCCGGGTTATGCCGTGCTCGCCAGTCGCTCAGAAGCCTGGCGCCACGGGCGTCGCGGTACACACCCCATGATCATAAGCAGCCAGGCGCTGACAGCACGGCCGATTGGTTGACCGCTGCCGTCCAGCCATAGTACGTCCGAGCCAGTTGGTAGACACTCTCGGCCTGGGCAAGCGAGGCGGCTTGCACGTCGGGCTGACCCAGCGCGGTCGAGATCTGCGCAGCTGACGGCCTTGCCCCCAGCGCGAGCAACGTCTGATCAATGAAGATGGCATCGTCCCCGGCGAGGACGTTCAGTCCGTGGTCGGAGCAAGTCAGCAGGCCAATCGCTCCTCCGCTGGGTTAGGTCAACGGTGCCGCGCAAAGGGGTACGGCGGGCAATCCTGCGGCGGGAAGGAGCGCCGCTGCGACGGCGTGGCTGGCGCTGCCAACGGTCGACTTCTCACCACAAGACCAGGTAGCGGTCAGGCTGGCGTCTTATCCCGAGTCCGCGTTGTCGACGAGGGTTATGGCACTCAAGCCACCTGATCTGTCCTTTCCGACCACCGAAATCGTCCCGCCAAATGTGGCGCCCGCCGGCACGGCGGCGGCCAGAGTCGCGCGAAATGACGTACTCCACTGCGGGCCCGAATCCCTG
This sequence comes from Candidatus Dormiibacterota bacterium, assembly GCA_003132265.1. Taxonomy (GTDB): domain Bacteria; phylum Chloroflexota; class Dormibacteria; order Aeolococcales; family Bog-877; genus Bog-877. The sequence continues at coordinate 36,123 of PKXE01000172.1, forward strand.
AGCGTCGCGGATATTCCGTGGGGTGCGAGGGTTCCGGGGCCGAGCACCACCTGCTCAGTGGGTCGGAGTCCACTCATGATGAACTCGATCCTGTCCGCCCCGAATACTGCCTCGAGTTGAATCCGGCGGCCGTTCGGCGAGC
>PKXE01000172.1:36367-39585 GCA_003132265.1 Candidatus Dormiibacterota bacterium
GGCCTGAAATGTCACGATCGTCCGCCCCAGCCGCTGCTCGGTCACTCGGCACGACGCGGTGCGTGCTCTCGCGAGCTCCCGGGAACCGGCGCCAGCGACCCCCGTTAAACGATCTCCATCCGTAGCCGGTCGACCGTGACCAAGCGCATGGTGGTTTTGGCGGCGCTGAGCGCCGCCAAAACCAGCAGCGTCAGCAAGCTGGCGAACAGGGCCAAGGCGGGCACGACGGGCAGCCCCAGCTGAAGTGGCGGTCCGCCCGCGTTGGAGACGAACTCGGGCACCGAGGGCAGGGCGACCACCGCAGCGAACAGTCCCGCCGCCATCCCCAGCACCGCGCCCGGGATCAGAACTAGCAGCTGCTCTCCGACCAGGGCTCGAAAGAGGGATCTGCGGGAGATTCCCGCCACGGTCAGCATGGCCGCCTCGTACGCTCGCTGCCGCGAACTCAGCGTGAGGGCCAGAACGCTGGACCCGACGGCCAGCACCGCGGCCGCCGCGGCGGCGAAGAGGAAGAACAAAGAGGCCAGAGCGGGCCCGCTTTCCCCGTACCGGACTAGGAGCGGGGCTGGAGTCTTGCTGGTCTTGAGGTAGAGGCCTTGGCGGCGCAGCGACCGCACCACCCCGGGCGGGGTGTGGGATGCCAGCCAGACGTAGTCCTGGGCTCCCACCGGGTAGGAGGTCTCGGAGTCGATTGCCAGGGGCAAGTCCATCAAGGTTCCGAACTGCCCGAGTCCGGGGAGGGCGCCGACCACCACCTTGGTGTTGAGGTAGAGCGGAGTGCCGTCGAAGTCAAGGTCGGTGCCCGCCCCGGGGTTGCGGGGCTGACTGGCAGAGGTGCTGACCGCGGGCAGGATGGCGGGCAGGGGAGCTGGGATCACGGCCGGAGGCAGCAGCTGCGTGTCCTGCTCGTTGAAGGTGAAGAGGACCCCGTGGCCCAGCCGGACCAGGCTGGCCCCCGGACTGGGTAGCCAGTACCTGGTCCGGTCGACCGGTGCCGCCGGCGAGCGCCAGGGCCGGGCGCCGCTGCGGTCCTGAAACTGGAAGAACTGGATTGAGAACGTGGTCGAGACCAAGCCGGTCAAACTGGGTGCCCAGTACGGTTGGATCGAGGTCACCCGGCAGCCGCCGTCGCAGGTGGATGGCATGCTGGCCTGGTATGTGTGCGTACCGTTCTTGAGGTAGCCGAAGTCGGCCACCCCCACGAAGCCGCCGTTGTCGATCAGGTTGAACTGCAGGTCCGGGACGCCGGCTGGCAGACCGAAGTAGTTGGCGGTCACCCGCACCTCGCTCCCGGTCAGGATCAGCGGGGGCTCGACGTCTCCCCGCAGCCAGCGCACCACGCTCGGCGCGCTGGTCTGGCTGAGGTCGGCAGGCCAGTCGGCCACCTTCTGCAGCCGCGAGGAGTCGAACGCGATCAGGTTCTCGCCGTAGGACCGTGACTCCATCACGGCCATGGCGTAGCGGCCACTGGGGTCGGCCTTGCGCACCGCGTCCACCAGGCTGACCGAGGGCGGGACCCTAACATTGAGCACCCGAGCCGCCCCGGTCTCAAAGTCAGCTCGATCGACCCGATTGGCATTGGCCACCGACCAGGCCTCGCCGGCGAAGCAGGCCAGTGCGGTGGCCACCACCACGACCAACATCTGGCGGGAAAGGGCTGGCCGGCGGAGCACCTGGTGCAGCGCCAGAGTGCCGACCACCGAGCGAGATCCGCTCCACCGCAAGCCCAGCCGACAGAGCAGGGGGAGGCCCCGAATTCCCAGTACCGCCACCGCCACCGCGATCAGGCCCGGGGTCAGCAGCGACAGCGGGTTGGGCGCCCCCCCGGTCAGGACTCCGGAGTGGACCAACTCCACCAACCCCCCGATGGCCAACGCGACGGCACCGCCGTCGAGCAGGGCTCGGCCCACCGGGGAGGGCTTGGCGTTGATTCCCTGGACCTCCTCCATCAGCCGTCGGTTGAGGATCCGTCGGGACCCCACCAGGGTCGCGACCAGCGCGCCGGCGAACGCCGTCAGGGCGGCGAGGAAGACCGGGGGGGTGAAGAGCACTGACGAGCCATGCAGTAGCGTTGGTGAAGCCAGGGCGACCACCCCCCAGGCCGCCAGGAATCCCAGAGGCAGGGCGCAGGTGACCAAGGCAAGCGGCTCGGCCAGGCCCGAGCTCAGGACTGCGGTCCGGGGGAACCCATGCAGCTTGGTGAGGGCCACCTCCCGGAGCCGGGTCTCCTCGGTCCGCACGACCAGTCCGTAGAGCACGAACAAGGTCAGCAGCACGAGCTGGAGATCGGCCACGACCACGATCGCAGCCATCACCTCAGCCTCACGCCGGTAGCTGGCTAGAGAGTCGAAGAGCCCGCTGGACAGCACCAATCCGTCCCTGGTGGTCGCCTGGGACTCGAAGTGGCGGACAGAGCTCTCAAGTGGGCTGAGACGAACCACCCGCGTGCGCGAAACCACCAGCGGGAACTCAGCTGTGGCGATCGTCTCCTGCCCGGCGACGGCGGCGGCGGTGGTCCACATCGCGTCGAGCTGGGGCGGAGTCGCCAGCGGCGAGAACCCGCCGAAGTCATCGCCCAGCCAGTACGGCGCGGAGAGGTTGACCTCGCTCACTATCCCGACCACCCGCAGCGAGCTCCCCGAAGGCTCCAAAGGCACCTGGGTCTTGCCGGGCGCGTTGCGGTTACGCCCGACGGCACGGCTCTTCGGGATCTGCGGGACCAGGGGACTCCCCAACTTGAGATGTAGGAAGTTGGCGTCTTCCTGGGTGATCACCACCTCCAGACCGGAGCGGACGCAGCGGCCCTGGAGGAACGTGAGATGGGCGCAGACGCCGGGGCGGTACACCAGGTCGGCGATGGCGGAGTCGACGTCGGTGCGAATGCCGACGTCGACGGTCAGGATTCCCGGCCCGTACCACCGCCGCATGGACGAGACCCGCTCTTGGACCAGAGCGCGCCGGGCCGCTGACTGCGACTGCTGCGATTCGACCATGGCCAGGGCGGTAACCGAATTCTGGGCCGGCCCCTCCCCATTGAGGGTGCCGTGGAGGACGGTGCCGTCGGCGGTTCCCAGGAAGAGCGGCCCGACCGTGGCTGCGAAAATCCCGACGGTAGCGACCAGCAGCACGAGGGCCGAGGTCCCAATCCGCCACCGCAGCCCCCGCCACAGAAGCCCAAGCCGCTGCATCGTCGACCTCCGATCAGCAGACGTGCCGGG
>PKXE01000047.1:0-2299 GCA_003132265.1 Candidatus Dormiibacterota bacterium
CCGCCACTAACGTGACCGCCATGGAAGGCAATGTCACCGCTACCGACAGCCCTAGCCCTGGCTTCCTAACGGTCTACCCCGCGGGAACCGTTCCCACCGCAGCCAACGTGAACTGGGGTCCCGGCGAGACCGTGCCTAAGTTCACCATCGCCACATTGAGCAGCGCGGGTTCAAGCACGGTCGACCAGCAAATGGGCTCTCCAGAAGTCGTCTTCGATGTCGTCGGGTACTTCAGCCCCGACTGCCACAGCGCCCGCCGGTTCCAGCTGCGGCTGGAGGCGGCGGGCATGCTGGACGCGGGCCACACTGCCGTCCAGCCACAAGGCGCGCGACGACCTGGCGACCAATCCCGCAGCCGGTGGCTGACCTCGCCCGGCCAGCGGTAGCCGGCTAGGGTGTCGAGGCGGTCGCACAGTCCCCCGCCACGGGATGGCCTGCGTCCCGCGGGCGCGGTATCATCCCCCAACGCGGGGTTTTTCACTGAGGCCGACGCGCAACCACACACACGGTGCCACCACGTCGCCATGCCACCTCCAGCCCGGCAGCGAGCAAGGCCACTGGGCTGAGCAGTGCGGCAGCCAGCAGCGTAGCCCATCGGCCGCGGGACTCCTCCTTCTCCCGTGCGCTGGGACGTCTAATGGACTGGTAGAGGTCAGGATGTCCAGGCAGCAGTCCGACCAGGCCGTGGAGCCAGCCGAAAGCCACTTGTCCACCCCGCAGGTAACTCACCTCGATGGGCACGAGCCCCTCGGCCGGAAGAGCCGTCAGCAGACCTGCAACCGTCAGATGTGACAGGTGGCGCGGCAGGTCTAGGTGCAGCCACCGATTCCCGAAGGCCCGCGCCTGCAGGCTTGAAAAGTTAGGCACGGCGACGAACAAGGTGCCGCCAGGAGCTAGGCGTTGGGCTGCTTCGGCGAGCGCCTGTCGCGGCGCGGGCAAGTGTTCCAGCGAGTGCCACATCACAATGGCGGCCCACCCACCCTCACAATCGGCTAAAGATCCGGAACGCACGTCGGGACGGTTAGACTCTCGCTCCAACCCGGCCGCGGATCGGCCGCGGCGATGCAGGGCATCGAGCATGGCGCCATCGCCCGAGCCAACATCGAGTATCGGCCCTGGCGGGCTCATCGCGTCCACCCATCGCGCAATCCGTCCGCGCAACGATCGCAAGAGTCGATCTCCACCAGCTGGGAAGCGACCGCACGCCGGGCGGTACCACTTCGCATACGCGGCGTCAAGCTCATCAGCCGTTGGCGACGGCACCGTCGTGCCCGCTCCGCACGACGGACACCGAGCCACCCGATGGCGCCGGGGGACCTGATCGGCACTAACCAGCGGAGCCCCACACCACAGGCACCTTTCTCCCGAGTGAGATGAGTCCACGACCGCGCCCGCGACTTCCCTGCGTACACTCACCGCTGATCCCGGACCGACACCCCGTCACTCGACTGCACCGTTGGTGCTCCCTCGGAGGGGACGAGCGGGATCAGATATGGGTAGCGGCGCCAGCCAAGGCGGTGCAGTCGGTAGCTCACGGCGGTGGCCAAGACGCCAAGCCCATACCGCAAACTCGCGCCGGGCCCAATCGACGACGAATCCGCTTCGTAGCGAGTCGGGCAGGAGATCTCCCCGATTCGAAAACCAGCCGCGAGTACCTGCGTCAGGATTTGGTTGTCGAACACGAAGTTATCAGACAGCTCCGCAAACCGCACCGAGGTTAAAACTTGGCGAGAATACGCGCGGTAGCCAGTGTGAAACTCAGACACTTTCGTGCCGAGTAAAAAATTCTCAGTCGCGGTAAGAATCCGGTTCGCGATGTATTTGTAGCGGGGCATGCCACCGCGAACCGCGCCTCCGCCTAGAATTCGTGACGCAAGTACTACGTCGTAGTCTCCGGAGGCGATCATCGCAGCGAGGCATGGCATGAGTCGGGGGGAGTACTGATAGTCTGGGTGCAGCATGACCACGATATCCGCGCCTCGGGCTAAGGCGGTCCGGTAGCAGGTCTTCTGGTTACCGCCATATCCCACGTTGCGGGGATGCCTCACGACATGTAGCTCCAGCTGCCGCGCCAGATCTGCTGTCGAATCGGTACTGGCATCGTCGACGAGCAGTACATCGTCGGCCACCTCTCGGTCGAGCTCGGCGACGGTGCGAGCGAGAGTTTGTTCTGCGTTATACGCGGGTAGAACGACCGCCACCCGGAGTCCCCCGATCACCCGGCACCCGGTGCAGCTGACGTGGCGACCATGGCGTGAGAACTGACCACCGAGGAAGCCCGCCGCGCCTGCCCATTCCG
>PKXE01000047.1:2346-2809 GCA_003132265.1 Candidatus Dormiibacterota bacterium
CAAGAGGACCGACGGGGGCGCCCCGGGAAGGCAGGGCGCTCAGCGGTGGGCGGCTTCCGAATCGCCGGAGGTTGGTCCGCGAGCAGGGATAACCGCGCGGACGGCCACGCGAGCTCGGAGACCGTGGGCTACAATTGGTTGAGTTCAAGGCGATGACGTTAACTCTTCGTAAGGGAGGCGCCTCGATCCCCAAGCACCCCCTTCTGTGCCGAGATGAGCAGTTCAGTTCGGGCCCGGGTGGACCGGGGACCCGGCAACAACGCGGTAGGTTGATCTGAGCTCCAGAGAGCGGCTCCATTTCCACTTCGATCCCATCTGCCCCTGGGCCTGGATNNGAGGTCGAGTGGCGCCTCTTTTCTCTTGGCGTCGTTAACCTCCCCGCCGACGAGGCACCCCCAGGCGAGCCTGTGGGGCCCAGCGGGGTACCTCTTCAGCTCCTAGCGCAGGCGCGCCGGGTCGGGGG
>PKXE01000078.1:0-10846 GCA_003132265.1 Candidatus Dormiibacterota bacterium
GGGCTTCTTCTAGCGAGGCAGCGCAGCCCAATCTACCGCCGGATCCTGACTGCGGCGGCGCGTCCCTGGCGCTCCTGTCGTCCCGCCGACGACCTAGCCGGGACGTATCCCTACTCCTGCGTTATCGCGCCCGGCTCACCCGGGTGCGGTTGCCAGGCCTCCCGGTGGAGTTCCAGATGCTCGATCGCCACCTGCTCGGCGCCCGGCTCCTCCGGCCGGGGCAGCTGGCCCTCCATCACCGCCTCCAAGAGAACCTTCTGGGCCCGGCCGATCCAGGGGCCCGCCGGGAGCTGGAAGACCCGCTTGAGCTGCTCGCCTCCCAGCGGGGGACGGATGCCCTGCGGGTGCGCCTTCCCGACCGCGGCCAGCCGCCCCTCCAGCTCGGCGAGTTGCCCCAACCCGGGGAAGGAGGATCCCTCGGTGTCGGCGCGGGCCAGCGCCATCAGGTCGGGAAGCAGCTCTCCTGCCGCCTGCCAGAGCCGGCGGACGGCACTGTCGGCCCACTCCGAGCGGTATTGGATGGGCCGCATGTGCAACAGCACTAGCTGGCGCACCGCGTCGATCTCGGCCCCACTGAAACGGAGCCTTCTCATCACGGTCTCGGCGAGATCGGCTCCCTCCTGAGGATGCCGGTGGAAGGTGGGGCCGTCGGGGCCGACCGCGGCCGTGGGGGGCTTGCCAACGTCGTGGAACAGCACCGCGAGACGCACCACCCGCTCAGGGGCGGCGGCGTCCAGGGCGAGGCAGGTGTGCTCGAAGACGTCGCCCAGGTGGTAGCCGCCCTGTTCCACTCCGGCCATGGCGGCCAGCTCGGGCGAGAACTCCTCCAAGAGGCGGGTGCGCTGCAGGATTCGCAGGCCAAGGGAGGGCCTGGTCGCGAGCAGGAGCTTGAGCAGCTCGTCCCGGACCCGCTCCAGGGACACGATGGCCAGCCGCGGGGCCATCTCCGCCATGGCCTCCTCCACGCCGGGTGCCAGCTGGAACTCCAGCTGGGCCACGAACCTGGCCGCTCGCAGCATCCGTAGGGGGTCCTCGGAGAAGGTCTCGCGGGGGGGCAAAGGGGTCCGGAGCAGCCCCCGTCTGAGGTCCTCCAGACCCCTTCCGGTGGGATCCCAGACCGCGCCGCCGCTGTCCAGCAGCAAGGCGTTCACAGTGAAGTCGCGGCGCTGGGCATCCTCCGCCATGGTCCCCGCCCTGACCGTCGGCTTGCGGCTCTCTGGCGAGTAGGCCTCGGCCCTGGCTTTGACGACCTCGACCGTGAAGCGGCTCCCCCCGGGGACCAAGAAGGCGATCTGGGCAGTTCCGAACCGCTCGAAGGCCACCACCCGGGCCCGCCGGTCCCAGCGCTGGCGCAGCCACTCGGCGGCCGCCTCGGCGCTGCCCTGCTCGACCACCATGTCGACATCGGTCACCGCGGGGCGCCCCAGGAGCAGGTCGCGCACGAAGCCGCCCACGATGCACACCCTCGCCCCGATCCCCGCCTCCAACTCCGGTAGCAGCCGGCGCAGAGCGGCGGGAGATGGTGTCTCGGTGATCACCTCCGCCCGAGGCGGCGCCTCAGGCGAAGACAACGTCGTCATCGGAGGTGACCTCCCCCGGGACCACCAGCTGGTCGCAGGTCGGGCAGTAAAAGCGCAGCTCCATCGGAGTCCCACAGCGCTGGTGGGTGGGCCCGGGGGCACCATCCTGCCCGCCCCAGCGGTCGAGGGCCTCGATCACCGCGGCCAGGCCTCTTCCCTGGGGCGTCAGCCCGTATTCGACCCTGGGCGGCCGGGCGGAATAGCGCTGGCTCTCCACCACCCCCGCCAGCTCGAGGCGCCGTAGCCGCTCGCTGAGCACGTTGGAGGCGATGGCCGGGAGGTCTCGCTTGAGGTCGCTGTAGCGCCGGGGGCCACCCAGGAGTGCCTCGACCAGGAGCAGCGCCCAGCGGTCGCCGACCCGGTCCACCGCCGTCGCCAGACCCGCCCGTGCGGTCGATGGGACCTCGCTCACGACTGAATCTTCGCTTTCCCGGGACGCCGGAGTTTGAGGGCTGGTCATCTGATATATACTTGCTACTTGCAATACACTACCAACTCTCGTCTGTAGGAGGATCGACGTGGGCTTTGCCGCAGAGTTAGCAGAGGCGGCGGCGGCGGTTCGGGACGGGGCCCTGCCGGCGGTCGTCGGGATCGGCAACCGGTGGCCGTCCGGAAGTGGAATCGTGTTCGGCGAGGGGCTGGTGGTGACCAGCGCCCATAACGTCCACTCCGCGACCCCCGAGGTCCACTTCGCCGATGGCTCTCGGCGCGAGGCCACCGCGGTCACGGTGGATTTCGCTGGGGACCTAGCGGTGCTCAAGGTACCGACGGAAGGAGCGCCGCTCATGAAGTGGGCGAAGGGGGACCCCCAGCTGGGCACCCCCATCTTCGCCGCCGCCAATCCCGGGGGCCGAGGCCTCCGGCTCAGCTTCGGGGTCGTCTCGGCCCAGGAACGAGACTTTCGGGGGCCGGGCGGCCACCCCATCACGGACAGCTTCGAGCACACAGCACCGCTGCCGCACGGCTCCTCAGGAGGGCCGGTTCTGACCCTCTCAGGGGAGTTGCTGGGGATCAACACCAGGCGGCTCGGCGAGGGCTTCTACGCGGCCCTCCAGGCCGATGAGGCGCTCTTGGCCAGGGTCGAGGCGCTGGGGAAGGGCGAGGCGGTGGCACGCCCCTACTTAGGGGTGGGCCTGCTGCCCGGGGAGGTGGCCCGCCGGCTGCGGTCGGCGGTCGGACTGCCGGAGCGGAACGGCGTCTTGGTCCAGCATCTGGACGAGGAGGGTCCGGCCGGGAGGGCAGGCGTACTGAAGGGCGACCTGCTCACCAAGGCTGGGGGAGCAGAACTTTCGAAGGCGTCGGACCTGCACCGGGCCCTGGCCTCCTCCCAGCCTGGCGACCAGATCCATCTGGAGCTGGTCCGGGGCGCCGAGGAGAGGCAGCTGGAGGTCACTCTGGGGACCGCGCCCGAGCCCGAGGCGTGGGAAGGGCACGGCCGGCGGCATCACCCGCGGCGCTGACCTAAATTGACGGAGGGGCCGGCCGCGCTGGCGCCCGGCCCCNNTCGTGTCGCGGCTTCTGAGCCACCAGCGCAACCCGCTTGGCCGGACGGTCCGGCTGCTCGGCTGGATGGCCGACCACGCCGCCGACGACTACGGCGTGAGGGAGCTCGCCGCGGCGGTCGGGATGGCTCCGAGCACCGTGCACCGGTCGCTGGGCGCCCTCGAGGAGGAGGGACTCATCGAGTCGTCGCCGACCACCGGGCGGTACCGGCTCAGCCTGGGCTTCTACCGGCTGGCCATGCGGGGGGCCGCTCGGGCCCCGGTGGTGGAGCCGGCCCTGCCCTACCTGCGCGAGGCGGCCAAGACCGGAGGGGAGACCGCCCTGCTGGCCCTCTACGGGGCGGCTCAGCTGGCGACCATGTACGTGGCCGAGATCCCGGCGCGACACGCGCTCCAGGTGCGGCTGGCGCTGCACGAGTGGATGCCGCTGACCTCCTGCGCCGCCGGCCTGGCGATCCTCTCCGGTCTGGACGGGGAGACCCTCATCACCGCGTTCGCGAGAGACCGCGCCACCGTCAAGGCCTCGGAGCTGGCCGAGCAACTGGCGGTGATCCGGGGACGGGGCTTCGCCTCACTCCCCGGCCGGCCCGGCACCTTCGCCCGGGAGCTGGCCGCCTCCTTCTCGGGACCCGGCAAGCAGGTGCTGGGGGCGGTCGCCTTCGTGGTGCCGGAGCGGCGCTTCAACCCGGTCGTGGAGGGCTCGCTGGGCCAGCTCCTGGTCGACCAGGCCCGCTTGATCTCAACCGCCCTGACTGGCTAGTCGACGGCCGCCGCCGCTNNAGCTCCACCGCCCCCAGGAGGCCCTGCTCCTCGCCAAGCTCGGCCCGCACGACCCGGCAGGTGCTGCGCACGGACGGGAACGAGGAGTTGGAGATGCTGGCCAGGATGTCGGTGAAGAACTGGGGCGAGGAGCCGACCACCCCACCCCCCAGGGCAACCACCTCGGGGTTCAGGAGGTTGATCAACCCGCCTAGCGCCAGCCCCAGGTAGCGGGCGGCCCGGCTGAGGATCGCCTGGGCCCCGGGGTCCCCGGCAGCGGCCAGCCGGCCCACCTCGGAGGCACTGCTGACCCCCGCGTCGCGGGCGATGGCGGTCCCCGAGGCCACGGCTTCCAGGCAACCCCGGTTGCCACAGTTGCAGAGCGGTCCGTCGGGCACGATGACGATGTGGCCGAACTCCCCGGCACTGCCCTGGTGGCCGCGGTAAAGCTGGCCGTTCAAGATCAGCCCGGCCCCGATGCCGGTGCTGACGGTGACGTAGACGAAGTCCTGAGTGCCGCGGCCCGCGCCGCGGCGATGCTCGGCGACGGCGCCCAGGTTGGCGTCGTGCTCGACGAGGCACTGACAGCCCAGCATCGTCTCCAGCCGATCCCGAACCGGGACCCGGCGCCAGCCCGGCAGGTTGGGCGCCCCCTCGACCACCCCGGCGCCGCTGTCCAGCGGCCCGGGAACTCCGATCGCCAGGACCAGCCGGGAGAGCTCGGCTTCGGGTTCGGCGGCGACCGCCTCCCGCACCAACCCCGCGATCTGAGCCAGCACCCCAGCGGGGCCCTCGGCGGCCGCCGTCCTCGCCTTGTCCCGGTGCCTCAACTCGCCGTCCGGTCCGGCCAGCCCGACCCGCAGCCAGGTGCCACCCAAGTCGACGCCGGCGACGAACGTTGGAGGGTTGAAGGAGCGGGCCACTTGGCTCAAGCCTCCGCGATCGGGGGCAACGGCGGCAGCCCGGCCAGCGCCCGCAGCCGCTCCACGTTGGTCCGGTCGGGCCCCTGACGCTCAAATCCGGGGACCTCCAGGATGAGGGGCGCCGTGGTCAGCCGGGGATCAGCCAGGATCCGTCGGAACGCCTCCAATCCGATCTCGCCGTCACCGATGTTCTGGTGGCGGTCGACGTTGGAACCGAAAGCGGCTTTGGAGTCGTTGGCATGGATCGCCGCCAGCCGCTCGAACCCAATCTCCCGGCCCAGCTCCTCGACCGTCCGCTCCAGCCCCTCAGCATCCCGCAGGTCGTAACCGGCGGTGAAGGCGTGGGCGGTGTCGAGGCAGAACCGCAGCCGGGGATCGTCCACGGCCTCCATCATCTGCCTGATCTGGGAAAAGGAGCTGCCGATGTTGGCCCCCGCCCCGGCGCTGTTCTCGATGATCAGCAGGCTCTCGCCCGCGGTCTCGGCGAGTGTCCAGCGCATCGCCTCGGCCATCTGGGGCAGGACCGTCTCGAACCCCTGGCCCTTGTGCGAGCCGGGGTGGAAGATCACCCCCCTCACCCCCAACAGGTTCGCCATCTCCAGGTGATGGCGCAGAGAGCCCTTCGACTGGGTCAGCAGCTCCTCCTTGGCGGTCGCCAGGTTGATGAGATAGACCGCGTGAAAGAAGAAGGCGTCGAGCGAGGTCTCGGCCATCCGCCTGCGGAAGGTCGCCACCTGCTCTTGGTCCGGGTGCAGCCGGCGCCAGGTCTGGGGCGGAGTGGGGTGAATTTGGACCGCCTCGGCGCCGATCTGGAGCGCCCGGTCGAAGGCGGTCGAGATCCCGCCCTGGGCGGAGACGTGGGCGCCGATCTTCACCATGGCTAGCCCGGGGGCGCCTGGGTGGGGGGCACGTAGACCTCGGAGCTGGGCGGCGCCGCGACCGGCTTGGCGAGGCCGAAGGCACTATAGCGGAGCGAAACCGGCTGATCTCCGGTGATGGCCAACTCCAGCAGATGATCACTGGCGGGTGCGACGAACAGACGTAATGATGAACTTCCCCCCCGCTCCTCGACCACTAGCACCCCCACGCCTGGGAGCTTAGACCGGCTCACGGTGAGCGGCCCCCGAAGCGCCCGCCGGAGGGTCGCGGCCAGCCCCGAGCCCGAGAACGGCTCCACGCTCTGGCGGTAGCTGCGCGCCACCATCTTGGGCTGGAGCACCCAGGTGGTCGCCGGGTCGAGATTCCCCGGCAACGAGCTGATCCCCAGCTCCTGGAGCTCGGTCGGGGATCGGACGTAGACCGTGCTGCCGATGGCGATCACGTCGCTCCGGAAGATCGCCGCGTGGGGCACCGCGATGTCGAGGGTGCCCTGGAAGTCCCCGTTGCGCCGGACCAGCACGCTAAAGCTGGTGGTGGTCTTGACGGCCCGGCTACTGCCGGTGATCCGATAGGCGCCCAGGCGGGCCATCGAGCTGGCCACGCGGTGCACCAGGTAGCTCCCACTGGGAAGGCTTTGGCCGCAGCTGGCCAGCACCAGCGCCAAGGCGGGGGCCAGGACCGCCGCCAGCCAGGGACGTCCCCGCCGTGGCCCCCCGGCGGGTCGCCGGACCGGGCGGCCGAGGGTTGGGAGGTTGGGGTGGGCCGACGCCATGGCTAGACCTTCACGACCAGCACCGCCAGGGCGTAGATGACGTAGAGGCCGATCCCGAAGGGGGCCAGCACCCAGGCGCTCACGCCCTTGCGACCGGCGGCCAGAAGGGCGACCACGACGGCGACGCCGGTGATGCCGGCCGAGAGGAAGCCGGCCGCAGAGAGCCGCCAGGGGGTGAAGCAGAGCCCCACGATGGCGGGAAAGGTGGCCTGGAAGACCATCGACCCGGTGACGTTGCCGAGGGCCAGGCTGTCGCGGTCGCGCCGGATCCAGAGGCTGCCAGCGGTCACCTCGGGCAGCTCGGTCGCGATCGGGACCAGGAGCAGCGCCAGCACCAGCGGTGAGAGGTGAGCGACGCTGGCCACCTGGTGCAGCCCGAAGAGGAAGATCTCGCTGGCTAGGGCCAGGCCCGCCAGACCCACGACCGCCTGGACGGCGGGCAGCACCAGCTTGCCCCGGCCATCCGGGCTCCAGCCGCCCGCCAGCCGGGAGAACAACAGCGGCTCATAGTCGCCTTGGGGGGCAACGTCGGCGCGCATCGTCCGCCTCACGAAGGCCACGTAGAGGAACGCCAGCAGCGCCGCGTCGACCCAGCGCAGCGGGGTCGGGATGAAGGCGCCGGCGATCAGCAGGACGAAGCTCAGTGAGAACGCCCAGAGCACCCGGCGGGCGTCGACGGCGTCCACCCTGAGGTGGGCCCGGCCGAAGATGATGCCGACCACACCCACCAGGCCGAGGCCGATGGTGGCGAGCATCAAAGGGGCGCCCAGGATCGCGCCGGTGGCCGTCTGGGTGGCCTCGTGGCCTCCCGAGATGAGGGCGACCACCGGGACGATGGTCTCCGGCATGGCGGTGCCCATCGCCGCCATCACGCTCCCGGTCATCCCGTGACCCATCCCGAGGCTGCGGGCGCCCCACTCCACCGCGTTGGTGAAGAGGGTCGCCGCCACCACCATCAGCACCAGGCCGCCGGCGAAGGCGAGCGCTATCTGCACCGGCTCAGCTTGAGGAAGGCCGCGCCCGGGACGGCCAGAGCGAGCTCAGCAGGTCCCCCAGCAGGGCGAGGCCGTGGCGCCCCACCGTGCCGAGCCCCACCTCTTGGATCCGCTCCTTGGGGACTCCCGAGGCTGGGAGCATGGCGTCCTCGATCCGCTGCCGGTACCAGGGGAAGAGGGAACTGGGCAGCTGCTCCGGCTCCACCCAGCTGAGCCGCCAGGCCTCCCGGCTGCGCTGGAGCCGGCCGCCGACCACCCGGGCGCGAAAGACGACGTCGGTGTCGTGCCGGATGCCGGTGAAGCGGTAATAGCCGATGAGCCGCTCGATCTCGATCTCCAGCCCGGTCTCCTCCAGGGTCTCCCGGATCACCGCGATCTCGGGATTCTCGGACGCCCCGACGTGGCCGCCGGGAGGCTCCCACCCGGCCGGCCAGAGCCGCAGCTGCAGCAGAACCCGACCCTGGTCGTCGACCACGACCGCCTGGGCGCCGACGACCGGCCGGCCGCCTACGACAGGCACGGATTAGCCAGCGCCGTGGCCAGGCCGGCGGAGGCGGGCGAGATCAGATAGCTGAGGTTGGGGAAGAAGGCCAGCGGTTGGGGACCGGTCACGACCGCCCCCCAGAGCAAGTGGGCGGCGCCCAGGATCGGCCCGGAGACGGAGAAGCCGGAGTTGAAGAAGTTGGGCAGGACGAAGAAGATCAGGAGCGCCCCCATCAGGATCCCCATCCGGTTGCGGTCGATCCACTGGAAGAGGGCGGGCGCGTGGCTCCGAAAGAGTCCCTCGACGACGCCGTACCCGTCCAGCGGCGGGATCGGGACCAGGTTGAACACGAAGAGGATGACGTTGACGAAGAAGGCCTCGGTGAGGAGCCAGTAGAGGTAGCCGGCGAAGGGGAGGTTGAAGCTGGGGACGAAGCAGGACTGCACCGCCGGGACGGCCAGGATCAGGAGGCGCAGCAGCACCCCCAAAAGGGCCGCGACCACCAGATTGCTGAGGGGTCCGGCGAAGGACAGCCAGGCTCGCTGCCGCCCGCGGCGGACGTAGAGGGGGTTGTACTGCACTGGGCGGGCGAACCCGAACCCGATCAACACCAAGGCGGCCAGCCCCAAGGGGTCGATCTGGTTGGCGGGGTTGAAGGAGAGCCGGCCTTGGGCCCTGGGCGTGGGGTCACCGTAGGAGGTCGCGACCCGGGCGTGGCAGTACTCGTGGACGGTGAAGCCGATCACGATCCCGGGGACGGCGAACAGCAGCAGGACGAGGTAGAACTCGACGCCGGTCCCCAGCACCGACTCTCAGTCCAGGACGATCTTGCGGGCGCGGCGCCGGCTCTTGGGCCCCTTGGGGTGGCGCCGGTGCTCGATCGCGGCGGCGGCCGCCAGCAGCACCTCGTGCTGGGCCTTGAGCAGGTGGGCGCGGGATTCCGGGGGCACCAGCTCGCCCAGCTCGCCGGCCGCCTTGACCACCGCCTCGCCCAACCGCCGGGCCGCCCATTCGCCGATGCGGGCCACGTCTTCACGCTCCATCACGCTCTCCCAAAATGAATCGCCAGCCGGCCGCTCTCCAGGTGGGCCGCGTTGGTCACCTGGCCGTGCAGCACCCGGGGCAGACTGATCTCCCGCTTGTAGGGGCCGACGCTCACGTAGAGTTCGTCGTCCCGTTGGGTTAGCTCAACTTGATCCTTGGTCGCAAACGGCAACTGCAGCGTGAGCACGTACTCCTCCCCCTCCCGGCGCAGCGACTGCGGCTTGGTGTCGTAGAGAATGGCGCTGGGATCGATGTCGCCGAAGAGAGAATCGGCCAGCTCCCGCAGGTTTGCCAGCCCCACGATCTCGTGGTCGAAGAGCCGGCTGTTCAGGATCGGTACCGGGGAGAAGGCCGCCTCGACCTGCTCCGCGTAGCGTTGCTGCGACTTGTGCCACTCCGCGAAGTAACCTTCGCTGACCTCTTCGGGAAGCACGCGATTGACCAGCACCGCATCCACCTGGTAGTCGTAGAGATTGAGGTAGGTGTAGGCGCGTTGCGACTCCTTGATCACCATCTTTTCCAGGTTTAGTACCAACCGGACGGTGCAGGTCTTGGAGTCACTGAGGATCTCTTTCATGGACTCCAGCTCCACCAGGAGCTCTTTGATGGACTGGTAGATTTCGTCGGCTGGCAGCGGAATTTTTACAAACGGCTGCAGCACCGGCCGGGCTATCTTCATCACCCTGCGCTCAAGTGGAAAGATCCGGTCCAGGTACCAGCGGGCGACCTCGGGAAAGGCCAGCAACTGGAGGGTCTCACCGGTGGGCGCGCAGTCCACGATCAGCACGTCGTACTCCTGGAGCTGGGAGTGGCGCCGGATCCACATCAGGCTGGAGATTTCCTCCATTCCCGGCGGAGTCGCCAACTCCTCGGCGATGATCTCGTCGACTCCCTGACTGTTGAACAACACCGCCAGGTAGCCGTGGATTTTGTCCCAGTGCCCCTCCATTTCGTGGAGGGCATTGACCTCTTGCCCAAAGAGGTTCTCCGCGACCTCNNGACATCACCAGCGTCTTGAGGCCCATCTCAGCGCACTTGACGGCGGTGGCGGCGGCGACCGTGGTCTTGCCCACACCGCCCTTGCCGGTGTAGAGGATCACCCGCATCTCAGCGAGTATAGGCACGGCTCAAGACCGCCCCCTTCAGTGGAGGACGAAGAACCCCACGATCACCATCAGCACCATCACCGCGCTGACCACCAGCACCTTTCGCAGGTCCAGCCACAAATAGGGGGTGCGGTCGGTGGGGACGGCGGGACTGTCGTCGAGCGGCTCCAGATGGGCCGCCTGCTGGCGCTGGCGCTCGGCCCGGCCGGCGACCCGGCCCTTGCGAGGAAGGAAGGACGTGGTGGCCGAGGGACCCACCGCGGCGGCGGTGGCCGCCACTGCGGGAGCGGGGCCGGATGGGAGCGCCGCCTCGGCCCGGGCCGGGCTGGACTGGCGGCGGGGCAGGAAGGAACCCTGGGCCGGGCTGGAGACCGGCTCCGGGGGCGAGGTGGCCGTCTGGACCTGGAGGACCGCCGCCTCGGGCTCAGCGGGGCCGCCCTCCTGAACCGTCGCCCGACTGGCGGCCGGGGTCGGAGGCCGCTTGTGGCGAGTCGAGGTCGGTCGGCGCTTGGTGCGTCTTGCCAATTGGGGCTCCGCGAATAGGGTGCCCGGACGAAGCCCGGGCTCAGGCGCGGCAAGTGTATCCAAGCGATGGGCGATTCCCGATCGACCGGAAACGGTGCAGGCAGCGAGCACCAGCGGGATGGGGGTCAGCTTGGCGAAGGAGGGGACGAAGCGGTGCCAGCGCCCACTGCCTGCGTGGGCGATGTGTGTGGGGCCACATCTTGTGCCCGGGGTCAATTTAACCACAGAATGTTGTGGACCGCAAGGGGTTTGGGGCACCGATTTCGGATGAGATCAC
>PKXE01000078.1:10891-15053 GCA_003132265.1 Candidatus Dormiibacterota bacterium
TCCAGCCGGCGCTGGCCGCGCTCCCGCACAGCGGCGTAGCCGCCCGCGTCGACCAGCTCCTGCCAGCCACACACCTCGGCCCTGATGAACCCCTTGGCAAAGTCGGTGTGGATGGCGCCGGCGGCGTCCTTGGCGTTGGCCCCCTGCGCGACCGTCCAGGCCCTAACCTCCTTCTCCCCGGCGGTGAAGAAGGTCTGCAGGCGAAGAGCGTGGTGTCCGGCCCGGCTGAGCCGGCCCAGTCCGGCCTCCGCTAGTCCCAGTCCCGAAAGGAACTCCTCGGCCTCCTGGGGCTCCAGCTCGGACAGCTCGGCCTCCAGTTTGGCCGAGACGGCGACGAAGTCCGCTCCCTCGGAGCGGGCCCGGTCGGCGATCTTTCCCGCCGGACCCGAGGCCGGGTCTCCGCCCAGCTCGTCCTCATCGACGTTGGCGACGTAGATCACTGGCTTGGCCGTGAGGAGCTGGGTCTCCCGAACCCCCACCGCCTCCTCCTCGGTGAGCTGGACCCGGCGGGCCGGGAGCCCCTGGTCCAGCGCCTCTCTCACCTTGGTCAGGCCGGAAACCTCGGCCTGGACCTCTCTCGGCGCCGCCCCTGCCCTCGCCGTCTTGCCGGCCCGCTCCAGTCGGCGGTCGACCACCCCTAAGTCGGCCAGGCCGAGCTCCAGCTCCAGGATCTCCAGGTCGCGAAGGGGGTCGACGCCGCCCTCGACATGGCCCACCTCGGAGGCGCTGAACGCCCTCAGCACGAAGGCGATGGCGTCGGCGCTGCGGATGTGCCCTAAGAACTGGTTGCCCAGCCCCTCACCCGAATGGGCGCCCCTCACCAGCCCGGCGATGTCGGTGAAGGTCACCGTGGCCGGGATCACCTTAGGCGGGTGGAAAACCTCCGCCAGCTGGCGGATTCGGTCGTCGGGGACCGGTACCACCCCCGTGTTGGGGTCGATCGTCGTGAAAGGGAAGGCGCCGACCGCGACATGGGCCCTGGTCAAAGCGTTGAACAAAGTCGACTTGCCGGCGTTGGGCAGCCCCACGATCCCGACCGAGAGGCTCAACTGGCCGCGCTCATCGGGAACCCACCGGGGCCAGCAGGACCCGGCGCACCAGCTCCGCCAGCCCGCCCTGGCCCGGTCCGGGGACCAGCCAGTCGGCGATCGCCCTCACCTCCGGCGCGGCCGTCTCCACCCCCACCTTGGTGCCGGCCGCCTCCAGCAGGGACAGGTCGTTGGGGGCGTCTCCCACCGCCGCCACGTCCTGGGGATCGACCCCCAGGTGGCGGCACAGCCAGCGGAGGGCGTGGCCCTTGTTGACAGCCTGGGCAGTGATCTCGCAGAAGCCGATCAGCGAGCGGGTCACCTCGGCCCTCCCTCCGATCAGCTGCTGGAGCTCATCGAGGGCGGCCTGGAAGCGGTCCCGGTCCCTGGCCACCACGGTGAGCTTGGTGCTTCCCCGGAGCAGCCGCTCTGCTAGGGAGGGCTCAGTCGCCACCTCCGCCTCCACCTGGGCGATCCCCGTGTAGAGGCGGACGTCGTCGTTGATCTCCTCCACGTAGAGGTGGTCTTCCTGATACACGTTGAGGGCGTACCCCCGGCGGCGACAGATCTCCAGGACCTCCAAACCGAGTTCGGCCGGGACCTCCCGCCGGAAGAGCACCGGAGCCTCTTCCAGGTCGCGCTCGGCGCCACCCCGGGGCAGCTCTTTGATCAAGGCCCCCTGGTAGCAGATGAGGGGCAGGTCAACTCCCAGGGCCAGGGCATGGGGAAGCCCCGACCGGTACATGCGCCCGGTGGCGACGCCGACCCGCATCCCGGCCGCCTGGGCGAGGCCGACCGCGGCCACGTCCCTAGGGTCCAAGGTGAGCCGCTCATCGAGGAGCGTGCCGTCCAGGTCGGAGATCAGCAGTTTGGGCCTCAAGGGCGCTGAGCGACCTCGGGGTTGGCGCAGGCGATCGGCGCCCCCCCGGCCAGCACCGCCAGGACGTTGCGGGCCGCCAGCTCCCCCATCGCGGCCCTGGTCTTCCCGGTGGCGCTCCCGAGGTGGGGAAGCAGGACGGTACTGGTGCAGGCGGCGAGGCCGGGCGCCATCTGGGGTTCGTTCTCGTAGACGTCGAGCCCGGCCCCGGCGATGACTCCCTTTTGCAGCGCCTCCACCAGAGCGGCCTCGTCGATGATCGGCCCCCTTGAGGTGTTGACCAAGATCGCGCTCCGCCGCATGCTGGCCAGCTCCGCGGCCCCGATCAGGTGGTGGGTCTCCTCGGTCAGGGGGACGTGGCAGCTAACGAAGTCGGACTCCATCAGCAGCCGTTCCAGAGAGCAGCCCTCGACGTCCAGGTCCCCCTGCCGGGCAACCCCGCCCGGGTCGTAGGCCAGGATCCGCATTGAGAACCCCAGGGCGGCCCGGCGGGCGACCGCCCGCCCGATCCTCCCGAAGCCGATCACGCCCAGGGTCGCCCCGGTCACCTCCTGGCCGAGCAGGTAGTCCGGCCGCCAGCCGGCATAGCGACCCTCGCGCATCTCGTGGTCGGCCTCGACGACTCTCCGGCCGGCCGCCAAGAGGAGGGTCATCGCCAGATCGGCGGTGGCGTCGGTCAGCACCTCGGGGGTGTTGCCAACATAGACGCCCCGCTTGGTGCAGGCGGGAATATCGATGTTATCGAGGCCGACCGCATAGTTGGAGACCACCTGGAGATGGGGGCCGGCCGCATCCAGGGCCGCTTCATCGATCCGGTCGCGAAGCTGGGGGAGCAGGGCGTCGGCACCCCGAATGGCCTCTCGGTAGCGCTCCGGCGCCAGGATCTCCCCCAGGACCTGCAGCTCGCAGTGCTCTCGGAGCAAGGCCTCGGCGGGGCCGGGCACGGACAGCGTCATGACGACTTTCGGCACTTAGGGCATTGTCGCCGATGACCAGCTGGGGAACGGCCCTGGGTGGTCGTCGTCGAGTGGTCGTCGCCGAGATGGGGTATATTCAATTCATTGGCAACTCGCTCTAGACGTCCCTTCCGGCCCGTCCATCGCACCGCCTACCTGGCTCCCGATGAGGCTTCCCAGCCGGATCCCGCCCCCTCCGTCAGCTTCTCCGAGCTTGGGCTCTCGGCGCCGATGCTGAGAACCCTCGATGAGGTTGGGTACAGCGACCCCACCCCCATTCAGGCCCTCGTGCTGCCGGTCGCGCTCTCGGGACGAGACCTCATCGGCCAGGCCAGGACCGGCTCAGGCAAGACGGCGGCCTTCGCCGTCCCCATCCTGGAGCAGCTGGACCCCAACTCAGAGAGCGTCCAGGCCCTGGTGCTCTGCCCCACCCGCGAGCTGGCGGCCCAGGTGACGATCGAGTTCGAGAAGCTCGCCAAAGGCCGCTCAGTGCAGATCCTCACCGTGGTCGGGGGAGACCCCATCCGGCGCCAGCTCGACGGGCTCATCGCCCACCCCCAAGTGGTGGTAGGGACCCCCGGGCGGGTCCTCGACCACCTCCAGCGACGCACCCTCTCTCTCGGGGCCATCCGCTTCGTGGTGCTGGACGAGGCCGACCGGATGCTGGACATGGGCTTCGCCCCCGACGTGGAGCGGATCCTGCTCCAGACCTCCAAGGAACGTCAGACCATGCTCTTCTCCGCCACCGTGCCGGAATGGGTGCACCGGCTGGCCGCCCGCCACATGCGCGACGCCGAGACCGTCTCGGTCAGCGGCCGGACCGAGCTGGTCCCGACCGTCCGCCAGTGGTGCATCGAGTGCTCCTGGTCGGAGAAGGAAGAGGCGCTGGGGATGCTGATGGACAGCCCGCTGGTGACCCTGGGCCTGATCTTCACCAACACCAAGCGCAACGCGGACCACCTCCACACCGCCCTCCTGGGGCGCGGCTACGACGTCACGGTCATCCACGGCGACCTCTCCCAGCGCGAGCGCGACCAGGCTCTGGAGCGCTTCCGGGGATCCAGGGTCCGCTTCCTGATCGCCACCGATGTGGCCGCCCGGGGCCTCGACATCGACGACATCAGCCACGTCATCAACTACGACATCCCCGCCACTCCCGAGGATTACGTCCATCGGGTGGGGCGGACCGCCAGGGCCGGCCGCGACGGGGTGGCCCTGACCCTGATCACCCCCATCGAGATCCTCAAGATCCGGGACATCGAGCGTCACACCAAGCGCCCCATCGAGCACCACACCCTCGA
>PKXE01000147.1 GCA_003132265.1 Candidatus Dormiibacterota bacterium
CTCAGGTAGCATGCAGGCATGATCCGGCCCGGGATGCTTGTGATGCTGGCGTCGCTGACCGTGCCCTGGATTTCCGGAGCAGTAGCCGGAGAAAGGGTGGAAGCACCCACCACGGCCACCGTTATTCCCCAGGCCGCTTCCCAGGCCACCATCGGCTTGCCCTTGATCGAGGAGGACTTCGCCACACCGGCTGCTCAGCAGGCTTTCGCGGTGATCAAGGGTGGCCACTGGAGAGCTGGCGGCTACGTGTACTCCCTCGTCCACCCGGCAACTCAATCGGCCGGCGTAGGAAATGCCAATATCGTCGTCACCCACCGGTTGCTATCAGAGAACTGGAAACTCAAAGTCCGGCTGGCTGCCATCTCCCCTNNGTGACGGCTTCTCGGTGATCTTCGGCTTCAGGAGCGCCAAGGACTACTTCTATGCCAACTTCAGCAAAGCAACGCTGGCCGGCACCAACGGGGTCTTCGAGGTGACCGGAAAGTCTCGGAGCGAACTCACTTCCTTTGCGGGACGCGCCAGTCGCTTCGTTCCGAGGCGCAACTATGACATCGTGCTGATCAAGTTCGGCACTAGTGTCAGGGTGGAGGAAGACGGGTCGACCCTAGCCGTGTTCNNGCTCGGGATCTGGCTGTGCTGACTGTCACACCGATCGGCCAGCCCACCCCCACCCCGGGCGGGTCAAAAGGTGCTCTAACTCCCTTGGTGCCGTCGTCGCCTCGTCGTCCCACCCCCTCGCCCACCCCGACCGCCCCCTCGCCCACCCCGACCGTGCCGCCTGCCGGGTCCGCGGATCTGGCTTCATTTTTTGGCCCTGACTTCAAGCCTGGGGCGGCCTTCTGCACCTTCAGCGACCAACTCGCCTCGATCGCCGATAGCGTCCTGACCGTGACGTACCCGCCCGGCTCCACCGCGCCCAGCATGGGGCCTCCGTTTGGTGGCGCCCAGCTCTGCGAACCATTCAGCTCCGGGCCTCAGACTTCGGCCACTCTGACCTACCAGGTTCGGTTTCCCGTGGGCTTCCAATTTGTCAAGGGTGGCAAGCTGCCCGGACTCTACGGCGGCGTCGAGCCCTTCTCGGGTGGTGGGCACAATGCCGACGGCTGGTCCCTTCGCCTCATGTGGCGAGCGGATGGTGCTGGCGAAATCTACGCCTACATCGCGGGAGTGAGCGGCTACGGCGAGGACCTCGGGCGCGGGGACTTCACCTGGCCAGCGGACGGCGCATGGCACACCGTCTCCGAGGCGGTGACCCTCAACACTCCTGGAGCCACCAACGGCTCAGCGGTGCTCTCACTGGACGGAAAGGTCGTGATCGACTCGACTGGGCTGGACATCACCGACACCGCGACGCCGATCTCCGGGCTCTTCTTCTCCACCTTCTATGGCGGCCACGATCCCTCGTGGGCGCCAACCGCCGACATGCACCTGGACTTCGCCAACTTCAGCGCCAGCTGAGATCGATCCCGCCGGTGCTCGAGAGGACGAGTCCCGCCCCAGGCATCCCTCAACTCTCGGCCGCCCTACCTCAACCGCCGGCCGCCCTGAGAAGCTGCCGCTCATCTTTCAGGGCTGTGGCAGTCTTGCCCGTTTCGCCGCCACGGGTAGCATGGGCAGCTATGAGCGGCCTTCCACGGCTCCCGCTATTAGCCTGCCTGACTACTCTGTCCGTCATGAGCGCGGCGTGCGCGAGCGGCTCTCCGGCGAGGGAGCGCGATCCCGCCACCCCGCGCACCTCGACCTCTAGCCCTACCCCCACGAGTACGCCGTCCCCCAGCTACTCGGTCTCGCCCAATGGCGGGGATAGCCTCGCGTCCTTCTTCGGCCCTGACTTCAACCCCGGGGCGAACTTCTGCACCTTCAGCGACCAGGTCGTCTCCATCGCCGGAGGTGTCCTCACCGTGATTTACCCCACCGGCTCTACGGCGCCCAGCATGGGGCCTCCGTATGGCGGTGCCCAAATCTGCGAGCCGTTCAGCTCTGGGCCTCGGACTTCCGCTACCCTAACGTACCGGGTCCGCTTTCCGGTCGGGTTTGAGTTCGTCAAAGGCGGAAAGCTGCCTGGGCTCTACGGCGGTACCGAGCCGTTCTCAGGCGGCAGCCACAATTCGGGCGGGTGGTCGACGCGGCTGATGTGGCGGGCTGGTGGAGCCGGGGAGATCTACGCGTACATTGCCGGGGTTAGCGGCTACGGCCTCGACCTGGGACGGGGCAACTTCGTCTGGCCTGCCGATGGGAAGTGGCACACAGTCTCGCTCCACGACGTGCTCAATACCCCCGGGCAGTCCAACGGCGAGGCAGTGCTCTCCCTTGACGGAAAGATCGTCGTCGACGCCACTGGTCTTGATATCACGGATACGGAGACGCCGATTAGCGGATTGTTCTTCTCGAGCTTCTACGGCGGCCACGACCCCAGCTGGGCCCCCAGCGCAGAGATGCACATTGACTTCACCGGCTTCAGCGTGAGCTGACTGGACCTTGGAGAGGTGGGGCCTCTCGCCTGCCTGCCACGCACGCTCGCTCAGCAGCTGGTT
>PKXE01000230.1 GCA_003132265.1 Candidatus Dormiibacterota bacterium
AGGTGGAGGTGCTGGCGACCTACGAGGGCCAACCCGCGGCGGTCCGCCAGGGGCGCCACCTGGGATTGATCTTCCACCCGGAGATCACTGGGGACCCCCGCCTGCACCAACTGTTCCTGTCCCGCCTGTAAGGAGCCGCCTGGAGCGGCGAGCGACTATCGTCAGAACACTCGGCGGCGCGCAGGCGGGGCTCACCCAAGGCTCAACTTCGAGCTCCCCTGGTTCCATCTTCGGGGCTGGCGAGGCACACTGAGAACCATGCACGTTAGATCGGCTAGCTATCGGGACCTCAGTCAGGTGGATGACCTCTACCGGGCGAGCATGGCGGTCGAGCAGGAGTTCGACCAGCGACTCCAGAGCGCGGGACCGCAGAGCCCAGTCCCTGGGCCCGCCCTGGCTCGGGTCTGGTCGATCCTGACCCGAAGTCTCTCGGCGCTGATGCCACTGGCGGACATGGGCGACCAGCTCTATGTCGCCGAGGCGGACGGGCGGATCGTGGGCTTCGTCCAGGCGGAGCCGGCTCCCGGCAAGCGAGCCTGGCGGATCCTCAACCTCTGCCTCTGCGACACCGCGGAAGGGCACTTCGCGGGGGTGCCCTTGCTGCAGCACCTGGTCAACGAGGGGCTGGAGCGCGGGGTGACCCGCTTCCTGGTGCGGATCCCCGAGGATCACCCCCTCCAGGCGATGCTCCGCGAGCAGGGCTTCCAGCCCTTCGCCTCAGAGCAGATCCGCTTTCGGGAGCTGCCCAAGCCACCCGACCACCACTCCGAGCCCTGGGTCCCGGCGGCCCCGGACGACCTGGGTGGGGTGTATCTCCTGTACCTGCGCACGGCGCCCCATGCGGTGGCGGCGGTGGAGGCGCCCAGCCTCACCCAATGGAGGGCGACCTTCCAACTGGGCTGGCTGGGGCGGCTGGACGGCCGAGCCGGCGACTCCCGCCACTACGTCATCCGGCACAACGGGGGCATCGTGGCCTGGGCGGGGGTCCGGCTGCCGGCTCGGGCCCGGCCCAGCCTGATCAGCCTCATGCTCGACCCCCAGCAGAAGGAGCTGGCGGTGGAGGCGCTCCACAGCCTCTTGGGCCAGGTGCCGCCGGGGCCGACCCTGTGCCTCTTGCGCCATTACGACGCCGAACTCCACCGGGCGGTGGCCGCCCGAGGCTTTGAGCCCGTCGCGACCCAGATCCTGATGGCCCGCGACCTGCCGCTCAAGCTGCGGGCCCACCGCCTAGCCGAGCAGAAGAAGGCGGTCCTGGCCGGTGCTCTGCCGGTGGTCCAGGCGAGGAGCGCGCCGGACCCCAGCCCTTGAGCGCGGAGGGCCGACCGCGCGTCAGCTTGCGCTATATTCGACCTGTGATAGTCGGCAGGCTTGGAGCTTCGCGCCACCGAGCCGCCGCGCCCGCCCGCGGAGGGGATGGGCGCTAAGCCGCGTCTCACCCTGGCCACGGGCAAATGGCTTGCCGTGACCGACGGGAGGCCGGGCTCTGACGGCATCTGACCCCGCCTTCGGCCCCTCGTTCCCAGAGGAGCTGGAACTGCTGATCAGCACGCTGCCGCGCCACCTCTACCAGGCGGTGAGCAAGCTTGCGGACGAGTCGGGAGATCTTTTGGAGATTGTCCTCGACCTAGGCCGGGAGCCGGAGGCGCGCTTCGAGGGCAGTGAGGTGATCCTCAGCCACACCCCGGTCAGCCTGGAGGACATCGCCTACGTGGCCGACCGGGTGGGTGACTTCGGCGGGGACAACCGTGCCGGGATCGCCCGCACCCTGCACCGGATCAGCGCCATCCGCAATCGGGCTGGGGAGATCGTCGGCTTGACCTGCCGGGTGGGCCGGGCGGTGACCGGCCGGGTGGAGATCATCCGCGACATCGTGATCAGCGGTCAGAGCCTTCTGCTGCTGGGCAAACCGGGCGTCGGCAAGACGACCATGCTGCGCGAGGTGGCCCGCATCCTGGCGGACGAGAGTCGCAAGCGGGTAGTGGTGGTCGACACCAGCAACGAGATCGCCGGGGATGGCGACATCCCCCATCCCGGGATCGGCCGGGCGCGGCGGATGCAGGTGGCCCGGCCGGAGCTGCAGCACGCGGTGATGATCGAGGCGGTGGAGAACCACATGCCGGAGGTCATCGTCATCGACGAGATCGGCACCGAGCTGGACGCAGTAGCAGCCAGAACCATCGCCGAGCGGGGGGTGCAGCTGGTCGGCACCGCCCACGGCAACACCCTGGACAACCTTTTGGTGAACCCCACCCTCAACGACCTCCTAGGAGGGATCCAGAGCGTCACCCTCTCGGACGAGGAGGCGCGCCGGCGGGGCACCCAGAAGTCGGTTCTGGAGCGCAAGGCGCCCCCCACCTTCGACGCTTTGGTGGAGATCGTGGACCGGAACCGGGTCACCGTCCACATGCCGCTCGCCGACGTCGTCGACGATGCCCTCCGGGGCCGGCCCCGGCCGGCCCAGCTGCGCGAATCCCAGGCCGGTCGCGGGGTCACCACCCGACTGGTCGATCCTTCCCCTTTTGACGACCGCGGCTCGAAAGAGCTGTTCGGAGAGGAGTTCACCGCCGCCAGGCCCCGGCGCCCGGTCACGCTGGCTGACCTCTCCGAGGGCCACAACGGCCAGCACTCAGCGACGGGAACTGAGACCTCGCTCTTCCCCTACGGGGTCTCGCGGGTGCACCTGGAGCAGGCCATCCGTGAGCTCAAGGTGCCGGTCCGAATCCAGCACCACGTCGACGACGCCGATCTGGTGCTGACCCTCAAGAACTACTACCGCCGCCGCGATTCGCCGCTCCGAGCGGCGGAGACCGAGGGGATCCCGATCTCGATCCTGCGCAGCAACACGGTCGCGCAGGTGCGCGCCTTCTTGGCCCGGCTCTACAACCTGGAGCCGGGCGACCCCACCGACGATGCCATGCGCGAGGTGAAAGAGGGCATCGAGCGGGCCCGGCAGGGGACCGCGGTCGAGCTGGCGCCGCAGAACGCCTACATCCGGCGACTGCAGCACCAGCTGGTGGAACAGAGCGAGCTGGTGGCCCGGAGCACCGGCAAAGAGCCCAGACGCCGACTGCGCATCTACCCCGCCAGCCAGGCTTCGTAGAGCCGTCTTTGGGGATGCCTTCACCCGGCTACTTCATCACCGTCGAGGGCATCGACGGCTCCGGCAAGAGCACTCAGGCGCGCCTTTTGGCCGAGCGGCTAAGCCAGGAGGGCGAGCTGGTCACCTCGGTCCGCGACCCGGGCACCACCGTCTTGGGGGAGCGGGTGAGGGCGCTGCTGCTGGAGAAATCGGGCAGCCCGCCGCCCGACCCTTTCGCCGAGGTGGCTCTGTTCCTGGCGGCGCGGGTGCAGTTACTACGCGAGGTGATCGATCCGGCGCTGGCCAAGGGGGCGCTAGTGGTCTGCGACCGCTATGTCGACTCGACCCTGGTGTACCAGGGGGCCGGCCGGGGCCTGGACCAGGGCGGCCTGCTCGAGCTGCACCGGCTCGTGGGCGCCAGCCGGATGCCGGACCTGACCCTGATCCTGGACCTCGACGTCAAGGCCGCCCGGCTGCGGTCCGACCCCGCCCTGCCGCTCGACCGGATGGAGGCGGAGCCGACCGCCTACCATGAGCGGGTCCGCCAAGGGTACCTGGCCCTGGCGCCAAGATTCCCCGAGCGGGTCGTGGTGCTGCCGGCGGACCTCCCCCCCAAGGAGCTGGCCGAGTCCTGCTGGAGGGTGACCCGGGAGCGGTTGACGGCTAGGAGAGCGACTTGAAACTGGTGGTCGCCGTAGTGCACGAGCAGGACTCCACCCGGGCCATCGAGGCGCTGGGCGGGCGGGGCTTCGGCGTCACCCGGCTCAACAGCGAGGGCGGCTTTCTGCAGCGCCGTAACTCGCTGCTGCTGCTGGGGGTCGACGACAACCTGGTCGATGAGGTGATCTCCACCCTCAGCTCGGTCTGCAAGCCTCGCCACGAGCAGCTCGGCAGCGGGCGTTCCGACCCCGCGATGGGTGAGGCCGACGTCGAGGTGGAGGTCGGCCGGGCTACCGTCTTCGTCTTGGAGCTGGGCCGGGTGGAGCGCCTCTAGAGACGCACCTCGGCCGGACCCGAAGCGGGATCTATACTGCCGCGGTGGTGCTGCTGCGGCGGCCGGGGCTGAGCGGCAAGCGGGAGTTCATGGTGCTGCTCTCGGGGAGCCACCCGACCGGGCCCACGGCCGGTTCCCCGACTCGTCGGGGACGGCTGATTCCACCGGAACCTAAGTAGTGAGTGGTGGGATGAGACCCGCTCCCAGAGTGCCCGGAGTGGGCACTCCCCGGGGATGGCTCCTGGGGGTGGTGGCGCTGGTCGGCGCGCTGGCCTACCTGGACAGCCTGGTCTGGGTGTTCCTGCTGATCTACGCGGTGGTTCTGCTGGCGCTGCTGGCGGCCGCCTGGAGCTGGTGGTGCGGCCGTCACCTCCGGCTCTTTCGTGAGACGCGCGACGGGGCTCGCGTCGTCGGCCAGGAGTTGGTCGAGCGGTTCACCCTGGAGAACGACTCGGGGCTGCCGATCCGCCTGGTGGAAGTGCGTGACCACTCCCGAGTCCCTGGGGCCCGGGCGACCAGGGTGGTCTCGCTGGCGCCACGCCAGATCGTGACTTGGGAGTCAACCCGTCGGCTCAGCTCCCGGGGCAGGTACGAGTTGGGACCGACCGAGCTGAGGGTGGCGGATCCCTTCGGGCTCTTCCCCCGGCGGCTCACCCAGCCCACCAGCGACACCCTGGTCGTCCACCCAGCGCTGGTGGCGGTACCGGGCCGGAGCCTGCCCGGGGGCTTGGCAGACCTCGCCAGGCACCGCAAATCGCCGGAGAGGGACAAGCTGGAGCCGGGGGCCCAGGGGTCAAGGTCGGTGCGCCGGAGGCCAGGTTCCCGGACTCTCCCGGGGCCGGCCAGCGCCGCCTCAACCGACCTTCTGGTGTTGCTCGATCTATGCCGGGAGAGCCACCACGGCGAGGGACCGGACAGTTCGTTGGAGTACGCGGTGACGGTGGCCGCCTCGGTGGCTCACGCCGCGGCGGGCGAGGGCCGGGCCGTCTCCCTGGCCACCTCGGATCAGCAACTGGGACGGATCCCGGCGGGCCGGGGCGAGCTGCACGATCGGACCCTGCTGGACTACCTGGCGACCGCCCGCGACGACGGCGCGATCCCCTTCTCCGAGCTGGTCACCGGCGAGATGACCAGCTGGCGCCACCGGGGTGGCGTCGTGCTGATCACCGCCGATGGCAGCCTGGAATGGGTGGAAGCGGTGGCCGCGGCTTCCGCACCCGGCGATCGGGCCCTCGCGATCTTCCTCGACCCGGCCGGCTTCTCGAGCCAGGCCGCCACCAAGATCCCCGCCCAGTGGCGGCTGGTGGTGGATCTCTGGGTGGTCCACCACGGTGACGACCTCGCGCGCCTGGACGCCCTCCACGGCCGGGCCGTGGTCTGAGGTGGCAGACCTGCACTGCCCGGCGCTGATGACCAGAGGCGCATGAGCGAGGCCGACCGCGCCGAGGGCGACGGGGCCTCGCTGGAGTTGGCGATCCTCGGCAGCGGCGCGGCCTTCTCCGGCATCGGCCATAACGCTGGCTATCTGGTCGACGGCGAGCTCTTGCTGGACTGCGGAGCCCCCGTGACCAGCCTGATGGGCCAGCTGGGGCGCAGCCTGGCCGACTTGAAGTCGGTCGTCATCTCCCACCTCCACGCCGACCACTTCTTCCATCTCCCGTTGCTGGTGGCGGCTCGGACGGTGCGCTACCAGGGGGCCGACCCGCTCCGGATCGTCGGGCCTCCGGGCACCGCCCAACAGTTGGATACGCTCGGCCGGATGGCCTTTGGTGACCACTTCTGGGCAGAGGTGATGGAGCAGGGGACGCCAGCCGTGGAGGAATGGCGGGGCGGCCGGAGCGGCCCTCTGGGAGCGTTCCAGATGCAGGCGTTCGAGGTCGAGCACTCCTCCCAACTGGAGTGCTTGGGATTTCGCCTGGAGCGCCACGGAATCGCCCTCGGCTACTCCGGCGACACGACTCTCTGCCCGGGGATCCGCGAGCTGGCCGCCGCGGTCAACTACCTGCTCTGTGAGTGCACCAGCATGTCGGCGCCGGCCCCGATCCACCTCTGGCGAGCCGAGGTGGAGGAACTGATCCAGGCCTACCCGGCCACCCGCTTCATCCTGACCCACCTCTCGGAGCGTGCCCCGGTCAAGGGCGCCATCCTCGCCTCGGACGGCCTGCTCCTACGGCTCAGGCCAATCGCCCCGGACTGAACGCCGCCAGCTCTTTGGGATCGACTCCCTCGAACACCGCCCGGGCGATCAGCTCACCGGTGATGGGGGCTAGCAGGACCCCGTTGCGGTAGTGGGCGGTCGCCAGCAGCACCCGGCCACCGGGCTCCAGCCTCCCCAGGAGCGGACGCCCGTCGGTCGCGTGGGGCCGGAGGCCCGCCCAGGCGTCGGCAAAGCGCGCCCCCGCCAGCTCGGGCATCAACTCCGCAGCTGCCGCCGCCACTCCGCTCACCCCCACCACGGTCGGCCAGGGCTGGTAGCCCACCCGCTCCTCGGTCGTGCCGGCCAGCACCAGCCCGGAGCGCTTCTGGAGCAGGTAGCCCCGGTCCCCGAACACGATCAGAGGCACCATCGGCCGGCCCGGGTCGATGGCCACGATCTGGCCCCGCACCGGCTCCACCTGCAGTTCCGCGCCCCCGGCCGCGCCCAGCAGCCGGCCGCTCCAGCTTCCGGCGCAGACCACCAGGTAGTCGCCGTCCGCTACCCGGTCGCCGGCCAAGGTGAGGCGGGGCCGGCCTGCCCGGGACTCCAGCGCGGTCACCTCCGTCTCCGTCTCAATGGCGACCCCATGCACTTCGCAGGCGGCGACCAGGGCGTCGACCACCCGGTGGCTATGGACATGCCCGTCGTTGGGGTAATGGATCCCGGCCAGGACTGAGGGTCCGAGGCCGGGCACCAGCTTCGCCAGCTGGGAGGGGTCCCAGAGCGACGAGACCTCGAAGCCATGGCTCTGCTGCCACTTCGCCTGCCGCTCCAGGCGCAACGCACCCTCCTCCGAGCTGGTGACCCGAACCAGCCCCGTCCGCTCCAGCTCGC
Source organism: Candidatus Dormiibacterota bacterium (assembly GCA_003132265.1). Lineage (GTDB taxonomy): Bacteria > Chloroflexota > Dormibacteria > Aeolococcales > Bog-877 > Bog-877. Next base: position 7,105 of record PKXE01000230.1, read on the forward strand.
AGTCCACCCCGGTGGTGAGCAGGAGCTCCTCAGCCCAGCTGGGCCAGAGGGCGCGACTGGCGCGGCACAGCTCCAGGAAGGGCCCCGCCTCGGTGACCTCGGCACCCTCCGCCAGCATCCCCGCCGCCGCCGCCGAGGCCCCTTGGCCACAGTGGAGCCCCCGCTCTAAGACCCTGACCTGGGCGCCCCGCCGGGCCAGGCTGACCGCCACCGCCAAACCCGCCACTCCGCCCCCGACGATGAGACATTGCGGGCGTTCGGTAGAGGTCACTCAATTGAGCATACGGACCCTGGGGAGGAGAGCCTGCCCGGGTCACGAGCGCAGCGGCCGGTGCCAGGCGGGCGGGGTCGAAACCAGCTGGCCCACCTCAACTTCCTCAACTCCCACGAACTGGGCCAGCCGCTGGAGGGCCTCCCGCATCGACGTCCCAACCTCGACCCCGGCGGGCGCATCAGGCTCTCCATGGACGGCGACGGCCACCAGTCGGCCGAGAGTGCGGTCTCGGCGAAGGTCGATGCGCCCGATCAGCCGGTCGCCGTGGAGGATCGGGAGGACGTAGTAACCGAACCGCCGGAGGTGAGCCGGTAGGTAGATCTCCATCCGGAAGTCAAAGTCGAACAGCAGCTGGGTCCGGCGCCTGCCGATGATGAGGTTGTCGAAGGGCGAGAGCAGGGTGGTCGGAGGCGCTGCTGGCGGGGGCAGTCGCCTCACGGCCTCCAGGTCGTCCCGATGCCCGAACCACCGCCCCGGCAGCGGCCCCTCCGGTCCGAGGATCGCCACCGGCAGCACCGAGCCTCGCTGCACCAGCCGCTCCAGCACGCCCTCCAGGCGGCCGTACCTTCCGGCGCCCATGTACTGGCGAATCTGGATCTCCGTGCCGACGCCGAGCGCCCGCAGGGATCGCTCCGCCACCTGCTCGGTCAGCCGGCCGGCGGAGACCTTGCCGCCAGCCACCGCCGGGCCCAGCCAGCGCTCGGTCAGCTCCCAGAGCCGCCCGCGGCCATCCCGTCCCGCCACCGCGATCCGTCCTCCCAGCCAGAGGTGGAAGAGCATCCGCTCCACGTCCCGATCCTGATTCCAGCCACTCGACTGAAACTTCGCCCGCACCGCACCGTCGAAGGTGCCGGCTGGCTGGGGCCCCAGCTCCCGCAGCCGGTTGAGGATCTGGCGCTTCAATGAGCGGTTGGCCTCGACCCAGGCCCGCAGGCTTTGGGCCCGCAGGGTGTCGCCGCGCCCGTAGTTGCGCATGGACCAGCGATGCACCGAGAAATCGGAGGTGGGCACGATCGAGGCGGCGTGGGCCCAGTACTCGAACAGGGAGCGCTCCTGCCAGAGGGCCCGGTCGACCACGGAGCGGTCAAAGTTACCGAGTCTGCTCCAGAGCACCAGCAGATGGCTGGGTGCGACGGCAGACAGCGGGTCTCGCTGCAGGTAGCCGATCTGCTCCACCAGCCGGGTCACCGAGGCAACGTCGACCGGTAACGGAGAGGCCAAAAGCCGCTGGCCCGCCAGGGCCAGCCGGCGCGCCTCCCCCAGGCTCAACTGGAGCCGGGCGAGGGGCCGCAGGGCAGAGGCCAAGACCAGGAGATTCTCCCAGAGCCGCGGCGGCGGCCCCGCTCAGTTCAGCTGGGCTGCCGCTCCACCCCGCCCAGGCAGGCGGCCTTGGCGGCGGACCACCAGGCAGCCTCATCGAGACGTGCCAACTCGGCCTCAGCGGCCTCCTTGGCCACCTGCTGCTCCAGCCCCACCCGCAGCGCCAGCCGACGCAGCGCCGGCCGCAGCTCGTGACGCAGTTCCCGGGACGAGCCGTCGATCCATTCCGCCAACACCACCAGGTCGTGGAACCGACCCAACAGACTCTGGACCTGACGGAGCTCCTGGAGCACGGTCCGGTGTCCCGAATCGAGCATCGACGCGAACAGCTCCAGGCGGTATCTCAGCTTGCGGACCTCACCCCTCCTCCGGTGGAGGTCGGCCTCGGTCCGCGTCGGGCGCGCAGCTCGCTTGAACAGCCGAGGGAGCTGTTGCTCCGGGAGCAGGGCCACTCCGGTGGCGCTTGAGTGGTCGTCCTGGAACTGCGGCGGTGCCGCCACCACCTGGAAGCGCTTGCGGGCATTCTCGGTCAGGGCCAGTCGGCGGTGCTCCCCAATCTCGGAGGCGGTGCTGTCGGCGAGCGCACGCCGCGCCTCCATCTCCAGTCCGCGCAGGCCGGGCTGGATCCGACTGACGTGGTCCATGACTATCGCGCCGCCCTGACCCGCTGCCGTCCGGGGATCATCGCTGCGGTCGCGTGAGACCGCCACCGGTCCCAGGACCTCGTCGAGCAACTCCAGCCTCACCTCGGCGTCGCGCAGCCCGCCCAGGGCCCGTTCCGCGCGGCGCAACTGCCGCCGCCACTTCTTAGGGCTGGCGAGGCAGTCCGCGAAGCCCGTCGAGGCCGCTCGCAGCCGTCGCAGGGCCACCCGGGCGTCGTGGGAAGCCTCGGCATCGCTGGCCAGGGGCAGCCGGGCCAGAGCCCAGCGGAGCTTCTCCGCCCGTTCCCCAATGGTGGTGGCGGCCAGCTCGCAGCCGGCCACGGCCTCAGCCAAGCCGGGCCGCGAGCGGGGCTCGCGCCTCCTGTCCCAGGCCCGCGGGGGCCGGCCCGCGCCACTGCCACCAGTCTTCACCGCCGGTCACCAGCGCCGCGATCATGCCGTCGCGGAGCCCCCGCTCGGAGCTCCTGATCCAGCGCAGGTGGAGCAGGTCCATCATCTGAGCCAGGATCAAGGCGCCGCCGCGGCAGAGCCGGGTCCGTTCCAGGTCGACCCCCGAGCGTTCGGCCAGCTCGGTCGCCGGCCGGCTGCGGAAGGCCTCGATGACCACCTCCACGTCGCGCAGCCGCATCACCGCCCCTTTCTGCTTGCCCAGCAGCCTGGGCAGGTTGGTGATGGTCCCGCCGGTGCCCAGCGCTACCGGAGGCGCTGGCAGCGGGATCAGGTCGGGGATCAGCTGGCCGACTCGCCGCTCCATGGCCCTCCAGTCCTCCTCGCTCGGCGGATCGGAGCCGGCCAGGAGGGTGACCGAGCCGGAGCCGACGGCGAGCGAAATGTGGCGGCAGACCCCCCCGGCCGGGCCCCAGGCGATTTGGGCCGAGGCCCCGCCGATGTCCAGGACCATCGTCGCCCGGCCCGGCGAGATGGTCATGGTGGCCCCGTCGAAGGCCAGCTGAGCCTCGACCTGGGGCGCCAGGATCCTCACCTCGCCGCCGCCGGCCGCAGCCGAGAGACGCTCCGCCACCTCAGCCCCATTGGCCGCGGAACGCAGCGCCTGGGTGGCCCCGATGGCGACCTCGACCACCCCAGCCTCCCTGGCGTCCTCCACCTGACGGCGCAGGGCCCGGCTCGCGAGCTCCAATCGTTCCGGGCCGATGGCCCCGACGGCGTTGACATCCTGGCCCAGCTGGACGAACTCCCGGCGCCGGAGCAGCGGGATCGGCAGCCGATTGGGAGGACAGCTGGCGACTAAGAGATGGACGGTGTTGCTGCCCACGTCAATGGCGGCGAAACGGGGGGCCTTCGTCACTCAGGATCGTCCTCGGAGCTGCCGCAATTCAATTCGAAGTCCTGGCCCAAGGCACCGCCATAGTGTGCGCCGTTGGGCCAGCTCCGACGATCTCTATACTGCTGAGATCGGGGTGCGCAGTCTCTATCTCGTTCGTCACGCGATCGCCCGTGAGCGGGATGGCTGGCCACAGCCGGACCGCCTCCGGCCGCTGAGTGAGCTCGGCTGGCGTCAGGCAGTCGTCTTGGCCGACCTGCTCGCCGATGCCGGAATCGAATCTCATTACAGCAGTCCCGCCGTGCGCTGCCGGGACACCCTGCTTCCCCTCGCCCATGGCGGCGGTCTCCACGTCCAGGACGACACCCGGCTTCTGGAGGGAGGGCTGGCCCTGGATCAGCCGGCGGCCGAGGCCGAGCTCAAGGCCTTGATCAAGGCCTACTTCGCCGGAGGATCTCGCCGGGCCGTCGCTTGCAGCCACGGCGACCTCTTGCCCCCGCTGCTCGAGGCGGCCGGCGCCGCCCCCAGCTCGCGTTGCCCCAAGGGGGGCGTCTGGCGGCTGGACCTGCCCGACGACAAAGACCGGGTCTCCCAGGCGGTATACCTGGGCCGCCCTGACCCCGGTGGCGGCTGGGACCAGCGGTGAGCATGGCCGGCTCAGCCCCCGCGATCGTCGGCCCGCTCCCGGCCGGCGCTGACCAGGTCCTGAGCCGCCTGACCGCACTGGGATCGGACGCGGTGCTGGTCCTGGATTCCGCCCGCAACGTGATCTGGGCCAGCGCCAACGCCCCGGCCCTGCTGGCGGGCCCTCAGGTCGGTGAGGGGGTGCTGGAGCAGCCCCCACTGCCGGCCGGCTCTCTCCTCTCGCAGCTTCTCGACGACCCCCGGGCAGCCGACGTGGTCGGGAAGGTGCTGGCGACCGGGGCCATCGCCCGCGGCGAGCTCCGGCAGAATGACTGGCGCCGGGTCCTGAAGGCGGTCGCGGCCCCCCTTGACCTCTCGGACGGCAGCCGCCGGGTGATCCTGATCCTCACTGACATCACCCCTGAGCGAAGGCTGACCCGAGCTCATCAGGAGCTGATCGCCAACCTCTCCCATGACCTGCGCACCCCGCTCGCCAGCCTCCGGCTGATGGCGGAGACGCTGACCGGCGAGGCCCGGGACGACCCGGCGGCAACCCAGCTTTTCGCGACCAGGATCGCCGCCGAGGCGGAGCGGCTGCACGCCTTGGTGGCGGGGATCCTGGACCTCAGCCGGCTGGAGGCGGGGGCGGAGCGGGCCCAGATCGGCAAGGTGGACCTGTGGGAGGTGGCCAGCAAGGCGGTCGAGGGGTTGCGACCGCAGGCGAGGGAACGCCACCTCACCCTCACCCTCCGCGGCACCTCGACCACCGCCCTGGCGGATCCGGCCCGGCTGGAGCGGGCCCTCAGCAACGTGCTGGACAACGGTCTCAAGTTCACCTCTTCGCCGGGCTCGGTCACCGTCACGGTGGGGGAATCGACCGGCCACCCGACGGTCTCCGTTCGCGACACCGGGTCGGGTATCCCTGCCAGCCAACTGCCGCGGATCTTCGACCGCTTCTACACCGGAGACCGCTCCCGCTCCGGCCGCAGCAGCGGCCTCGGCCTGACCATCGCCAAGCAGGCGGTGGAACTTCAGGGCGGCGAAATCAAGGTCCGGAGCGCCCCCGGGCAAGGGACTTTGGTCAGAATCGTCCTCCCGCACCCCTGACGGAGTGGCGGCGATCTGGGTCGACTACTATCGGGCTGTGGTCTCCTCCCCCTCCTCCAACTTCAACGCCGATCTCGCCGCGCTCCGCGACGGGGTCCGGGTCCTGGGTGGGATGGTGGCCGAAGGGGTGGCGAGCGCCATGGGCGGGCTGGAGCTCAGGGATGGCGACCGGCTGCGGGCGGTGGTGGCCGGCGACGCCGAGGTCAATGAGCGGCACCGTCAGGAGCGGGAGCGGGGGCTGGCCGTCCTCTCGGCTCAGCACCCCACTGGGCACGAGCTCAACGAGGTCTTCGGGCTGATGCTGATGGCGTCGGAGCTGGAGCGCATGGGCGACCATGCCAAGAGCTGCGCCCGCTACGCCCTGCCGCTGATTGAGCTCAGCTCCCGGCCCCGGCTGGAGACCATCTTGAGCATGGGCCGCTACGTGGAGGAGCAAGTGCGGGACATCCTGGAGGCCGTCACTGGCAACGACGACCGCCGGGCCCAGGACATCGCCGCCCGCGACGACCGCATCGACCGGATCTACCACCGGGTCTTCGACGACATGGTGGATACGATGCGCGAGCAGCCCGAGTGGGTTTACCCGGCCACCAACCTGATCTTCATCGCCCACAACCTGGAACGGATCGCGGACCGGGTCACCAACATCGCCGAGGACGTGGTCTTCGTGGCAACTGGCCGGCTAGCCGAGCTGGGCTAGGTGGCGGAGAGCCCACCCAGCGCTGGAGCCGGCCGCAAGGTCCTGCTGGTCGAGGACGACGAGGCGGTCCGGATGACGCTGCGTTACAACCTGGCCGCCAACGGCTACGTGGTGCTGGAGGCCGCCAGCGGGACGAAGGGTTTGGAGATGGCGCGAGCTCGGACCCCCGACCTGCTGGTGCTGGACCTCATGCTTCCCGAGCTGACCGGCGAGGAGGTCTGCCGGATCCTGCGCCAGGAATCCGACGTCCCCATCCTGATGCTCACCGCGCGGGGATCGGAGCCGGACAAGGTGCAGGGGCTGGCACTCGGCGCCGACGACTACATGACCAANNCCCGGCCCTCCGCCAGCCCCGACCGCGTCCGGCTGGGCGACTTCGTCCTGGACGCCTCAGCCCGGCGGGTGGTGTTCGGCGAGCATGAGGTGAAGATGAGCCCCCGCGAATTCAACCTGCTCTTCTTCCTCCTAG
>PKXE01000137.1:0-3129 GCA_003132265.1 Candidatus Dormiibacterota bacterium
CCGCGAAAGTACCCAAGGCGCCCGTCGGATTGGCCGTCCCCGGGCAGAAACTCTGGCGCTCCGTGACCAATGTTTACGACTTGGAGACCTACGAGGAGTCGCTGCTGCTCCAAGCGGCCAGGTGCTGCGATGTACTGGACAAGTTGGCCGCTGAGGCAGCCCGCGGCCCGGTGACGGTCACCAACTACAAAGGCGACGCGGTGGCGAATCCGGCGCTGACCGAGGGTAGGCAGCAGGCGATCGTGCTATCCCGCCTGATCGCCAGCTTGAGGCTTCCGAGCGGTGAGGAATATGGCGACGCCCGGTCTCAGCGTCGTGGTGCCAGCCGTGGCGCCTACGGCGTCCGGGTGATGCGATGAGACGCCGTGCCAAGACTGACGTGATCCCCGAGAAATTGCGGAGCTGCGTCGTCGCGAGGTGGATTCAGGACGCGGTCGACTACGACGATTCATTCCTCTCGCCGCGCCTGCGTGCGCTCACTCCCGCCGAGCTCCAGGAAGACTGGTACGCGCTCAAGGTGCTGGCCCCGGCTCGCTACCGGCAGGCTCTGGTGGACGCCGTGGGCCGCGGGCTCGGCGATCGGCACTACTACAAGGTTCAGGGCGGGACTGCTCCGGCTCGGGCCGCCAGGGTCGTCGAAAGTGAGGATCCCCGGCCCGATTGGCCGGGGATCCTTTAGTGGCGTTCGTTGTTAGATTACTTAATTACTGCTATCGAGCTCCACTGCCGGGACAAACGCAATCGGCTCGTACGGAGCGCCAGGGCCTTGCTGGGTGTCCGTTCCGCAACCGCCCGCGCCAACGGCGGTGTTGTACTCCGCGAACGAGGTGCCGACCGGCGTCGTGCAGGTGATCTCGGGGCTTGTTGTGCCGGCGGCCGTGTCCGCCAGAAATAGGTTGCCTGGATCTGTGTCCGAGCCAACGGTGACAGCCCCCGACGCCGATTCAGTCGACAAGAGGACGTTCAACGAACTGGCGGCGAGACTAGACGATGCGCTGTACGAAACACCGTAGACAACGGTGGTCGGCAGCCCATGGGAGTGGCTCGTGAAATGCTTGAACGTGGCGGCGTACGTCTTTCCGTAGTAACAGGTACCCGTCGCAGGATTGAACCATTCCCCGCCGTCGAGCGAAGCTCGTGCCGGAAAGATCGAAGGCGTACCCGCGGGGCAAGCAATCGAATTAGCGGACGGACGGTACGGGACGTTGAAGGTCTGCGTCTCCGAGGCGAGGACAGCACCGACAGTTCCAGAGCTGGCTCCGGGTTGGTAAATGGTAAACGTGATCGACACGGGGAATGTTGCCCGTGGGTCCGTCGTCACGCACGACGGTCCGCTGCCGGTCTGACATGCCTGCGAATCCAGTATCACCGTGGCACTGCCAAGCGATGACTGTGAAGCCAGGTTGATCTTGTCTCCGAACTGGGTTGCATTGTTCCCGCCGAACGAGAAGCTCCACCACTCGTTGGGCAGGTTGGTCGCCGAATATGAGTCGTTAGGCGAGTTGGTTGCCGAATACGGGCTCACCAAACTGCTGTAGAGTACGGAAGATGTCTGATTGTCAGCTGAAGCTCCTGCGCCCGAAACCACCGCAGCGATACCGATTCCCGACAGTGCCACCGCCAACAGGGTGATCGTCAACTTTCGCAGCACGAGATTCTCCTTTCTTGTCGCGCATGATGTTGTGCGGACTTCTCACTCTGAGCGCCACGAGTCACTTTGCTATAGGTCCAGAGGCATCGCCTCCCATCTCATGCAGACTCGCTCCGTTGCGCGGGCTGCTCGACCCGGATCGCCGACGCTGGATGCTCCAACCCGGACCTTCACGCGCCCCTCGCCAGGCAGGCCCTCAGGCGTCGACCTGGCGTCCCGGCCTTCCGTGAGAACCGCATCACCGTCCGCCCCCTGAAGCGAGCTACCGTCAGTGGCTCAGCCGTCCCCCAGCCGAAGTGACGCTCACGTTACAGCGGCGACGAATTGCCCGCTGTAACAATCCACCGGCGGCTCGGAGTGGGCACTCCCCGCTTCTGTTCACCCGCGCCCTGCCCGATCCGATCTAGGGCGAGGTAGGGCTGCAAGAACCCCTCTCTTCGATGCGCAGGGCGCCGGATTCGGGCTGGTGGCCTCAGCGGGTCGGTAGCGGCCGCAGCGCTGGCTGCCCCGGACGGCGAGCGCCGCCACGATCCCCACGGTGATCGCCAACTCCACCGGCCGCCTGATCCCGACTGGACGGGCCGGCGTCGGCGGAGCGCCTACCGCGCCAGGCGCCTGGACCACTGGAGGGCGCGCCTGGGGGCGGGGGATCATGGAAACGTTGTCGGTTCCGGTGAGGAGCCCCTGAGCGACGAAATCCTCGCTACTGTGCGGGCCGCAGGGCCAGGGGAGCGGGGTCCGCGACTCCCAGGACCTCGACCCTAGAGCACCACCACGATCAGGGCCAGGAGCAGGATGGCAAGGGCCATACCGATCAGGCAGCCGAAGCAGCAGCCGCTTCCCGCCCGACGCAGCGCCCACATGGTTCAGCCTCCCTTGTCAGTCGATGGTAGGGGCCGAGCTGGTGGTCGCACCAGTCCAGCCCGCGCCCCGACGGCCCCCGGTGCCGTCCTTTGCCCACTGACCGGATTCCACGCCGGGCGTGGTCTACAGGGCATGGCAGGGGCTTCGGCCCCCTCGGCGACGGGCTCCGCTTCCGGTCTACCGCCCCGTCGCCCCTTCGGCGTGGCCCATTGGCTACGTCTCATTCGTGAGGAGGCATGCCATGACTCAGACCTGGAATCCGAACTACAACCCGCGCAAGTTCAGTCCCGCCCGAGGCGGCCACGCTCAGGGCCATCTGCGGGATTGGATCTGGAGCTACCTCGAACCGGAAGAGTCGAGCGGTGATATCGACGGCCGTCCGTCCTTGTGGGCGCTCACCGGCCTGCTCTGGAACTGCACCGACATGATCGGCTCGGGTTACGGTGAGGTTCTCGCCCGCTGGCGCCGAGAACCCCGCTGCCCCTGTCCGGAGGAAGTCTCGACGTTCGGCCAGCTCGCCCGCACTGTGCGAGTCCACCTTGCCCGACGGGAGGGACGCTGAGGGCACTCGACGGCAGCTAGACTCAGCCCACCGCTTCGGGAACCCCGTTCGG
>PKXE01000137.1:3140-3260 GCA_003132265.1 Candidatus Dormiibacterota bacterium
GAATCGTAGTGAGTCTCAGCGGCACTCGTTGAGATCAGATTGTGGAGCCGACGGGGAGATTCGAACTCCCGGCCAGCGGTTTTCTAAACCGCGTGTCACAGGTTCAAGTCCTGCCGAGGG
>PKXE01000099.1 GCA_003132265.1 Candidatus Dormiibacterota bacterium
CGCCGAGCTGCTCGAGCGCGTCGACGTCCTTGGGGCCGCCGCCCAGGGCGCGACGCTGCTCCTCAACTCCCCGCATCCTGCGGCCGAGCTCTGGGACAGCCTCGTCCGGCCTGTCCAGGAGCAGATCCTTGAAAAGTCGATCGAGCTCTACGTCATCGACGCCGACGGAATTGCCCGCGAGCTCGGACTCGGCGGGCGAATCAACACCGTGCTGCAGACCTGTTTCTTTGCCATCTCCGGCGTGCTCGAGCGAGGCGTGGCGATCGCCCGGGTGAAGGCGGCGATCGAGAAGAGCTACAGCCGGCGCGGCACGGCGATCGTCGCGGCGAACCTCCAGGCTGTCGAGCGCGCCCTCGAGCGGCTCGAGCGGGTCGAGGTGCCCGCAACGGCTACGTCCGGCGCCGAGATGCCCCCGCTCGTGCCGGCGGAAGCGCCGGAGTTCGTCCAGAGGGTGACTGCGACCATGATGGCCGGTCGCGGCGATGAGCTCCCGGTCAGCGCGTTGCCGCCGGACGGCACCTGGCCGAGCGGTACGGCGGCCTTCGAGAAGCTCAGGGTCTCGGAGCTCGTCGCGAGCTGGGACCCTGAGCTGTGTATCCAGTGCGGCAACTGTAGCTTCGTATGCCCGCACAGCGTCATCCGCTCGGCGTTCTACGACNNCTTCCCGAAACCCGCTACACCCTGCAGGTCTACGTCGAGGACTGCACCGGCTGCGCGCTCTGCGTCGAGGCCTGCCCGATCACAGCGCCGGGCGAAGCGACCCGCAAGGCGATCAACCTCGCGCCCCTCGAGCCGATTCTCGCCACCGAGCGGGAGAACATCGCCTTCTTCGAGACGCTGCCGGTCGCGGAGCGCTCCCGGGTGGACTTCGGCACCGTCCGTGGTACCCAGTTCCTCGAGCCGCTCTTCGAATTCTCCGGGGCGTGCGCTGGCTGTGGCGAGACGCCCTATCTGAAGCTCCTCTCCCAGCTCTTCGGCGACCGAGCGATCATCGCCAACGCGACCGGCTGCTCCTCGATCTATGGCGGGAACCTCCCGACGACGCCTTGGACGACGAACGCTGAGGGGCGCGGCCCGGCGTGGTCGAACTCGCTGTTCGAGGACAACGCCGAGTTCGGGCTCGGCCTGCGCCTCGCCGCCGACCGCCATGTCGCGCTCGCCCGCAAGCGCCTCGGCGAGCTGCGCGACGAGCTCGGTGCCGAGCTCGTCGACGCCGCTCTCGACGCGCCCCAGTATTCGGAGTCGGAGCTTCACGCCCAACGCGGGCGTGTGGCCGAGCTTGAGCGGCGCCTCGGCGAGCTCGACGGGCCCGCGGCTGTCGATCTGAGGAGCGTCCTCGACCACCTCGTCCGGCGCAGCGTGTGGATCGTCGGCGGTGATGGCTGGGCGTACGACATCGGCTTCGGCGGGCTCGACCACGTCCTCGCGAGTGGGCGCGACGTGAACGTGCTCGTGCTCGACACTGAGGTGTACTCGAACACCGGGGGCCAGATGTCGAAGGCAACGCCGCTCGGCGCCGTCGCGAAGTTCGCCGCCGCGGGGAAGACCGTGGAGAAGAAGGACCTCGCCCTCCAGGCGATCGCCTACGGGAACGTCTACGTCGCCCGAATCGCGATGGGTGCCGATCCCGAGCAGACGCTGCGCGCCTTTCGCGAGGCGGAGGCGTACGACGGCCCGTCGCTGATCATTGCGTACAGCCACTGCATCGCACATGGCATCGACATGCGCTATGGCCTCGACCAGCAGTACCGAGCCGTGGCGAGCGGGTCCTGGCCGCTCATTCGCTACGACCCGCTGATGCGGGCGGCCGGCGGGAACCCGTTCCTGCTCGACTCGCCGAGGCCACGCCTCGCACTCTCCGAGTACACCCGCCGGGAACTGCGTTTCGCGACGCTCGCCAGCTCCGATCCCGGCGAGGCCGAGCGCCTCGCCAGCCTCGCCGCGGAGGCGGTCGCCCGACGCTGGGACACCTACGAGGAGATGGCGACACGCACCGCGCAGCACTTCCCGGCCGACGCTCGCAAGAATCGCTGATGGACCTCTCCACCGACTACATGGGGCTCGCNNTTCGAGGAGGAGCTCGCCGAGGAGGCGGCACGCCAAGCGCGGCTCGACGAGGCCGGCACCGAGATCTTCGCCGAGTCGCTCTCGTACTTCCCCGACACGGCTCGCGACGAGCCCGGCCCGCGCCGCTATCTGAGCCTGCTCGAGCGGGCTACGGCCGCCGTCGATGTCCCGGTGATCGCGAGCCTGAACGGCGTCACCCCGGGTGGCTGGACCGGCTACGCACGGGCGATCGAAGACGCGGGCGCGGTCGCGATCGAGCTCAACGTCTACTACCTTCCCGGTGACCCGGACGTCTCGGGCCGCGAGGTCGAGCAGCGCCACGTCGAGATCCTCCAGCGTGTGAAGGGCGCGGTAACTTTGCCGGTCGCGGTCAAGTTGAGCCCGTACTTCAGCTCGACCGGGGAGATGGCTCGTCAGCTCGACGCGGCCGGCGCGGACGCGCTCGTGCTCTTCAACCGCTTCCTGCAGCCCGATGTCGACTCTGAATCGCTGAGCGTGGTGCCCAACCTCGGACTGTCCAGCCCGGCGGAGGCCCGGCTCCCGCGCACTTGGATCGCGCTGCTGTACGGACGGCTGCACGCCGCGCTCGCCGCGTCGACTGGCGTCGAGGGTCCAGATGACCTCGCCAAGTACCTCCTCGCTGGCGCGGACGTCGTCATGACCACCTCGTCGCTGCTGCGCCACGGCCCCAAGCATGCGGCGGCGCTGCTCGACGGCCTGTCCGCCTGGATGGAGCGCAAGGGGTTTGACACGGTCGGCGAGGTGCGCGGGAAGCTCGCCGTCCCGCTCGGCTCGGACGCCACAGCTCATGAGCGCGCCGGCTACGTGTCCGCCTTGCGGGCCGCTAACGCGAGCGAGTATGGCCCGTGGTGACGGCTGTGCTCCGTCGATGCTGCGAGCAGCGCGTCGGCTAGCACGGGAAGCAGCCGCCGCGTCGTGATCGTGCCCGGGTGGCGACGGACGGAGGCGGTCGCGCACCGGCCACATCCAGGCGCCGTCCGGGGGCTACGTTCCGATCCCCGACGCGAGTCGGCCTCGCTCGTAGCCAGATTCAGGTTGGTACCCGAGGAGAGCCGCCTCGCGCCAAGCCGACGTTGAGCACTGACGATTCGCCGCGGGGACCCGCGACACGTTGAGAGGGACCTGTCGTCGGGATCGATGCCCAGCTCCGCCTCGGCAAGGTGACCGAGCTGCCCGAGTCTGACCAGCTCGATTGGTTCATCGCCGCGCGTCACTGCTCGGCGCGATGCCCTGCCACGTGGTGCTCCCTCGCGCCGGACTTCCGGAGATTGTCGGCAGATCACTGGAGCGGAAGACGGGTCTTGAACCCGCCACCTTCTGCGTGAGAAGTATCTGAGCGTGAGCGGGGTGCGGCCGAGTTCCCGGGTGCGAGCATCCATTGTCCAGTTATTTGCTCCCAGCTCAGCTCTGCGAGGCGTGCCGGGAGCAGCTGGAGGGCGGGTGCCAGGAACCGGTCTGATCGCCCATCTCCGCGCTGGGACCAGGCTGCTCCAGCTGGCTCGTAACGGTGACCGGCCGGGGATCCGAAGAGTGCCCTCCCCGACCGTCCCAGGCGCGGCTGAGGGACTCCAGGTTCGGAAGACGGCCACTGCAAGTCGGCGGACAAGGAGGCTGAGTGGATCGAGGTCGGTCGGGAAATTGCTTGCTGAGTGCTCGGAATGGGCAGTGCCCAGGCTCGGCCACGCTGGCGGATCCGGTCCGGCACCCGCCTGGCCCGGTCGACCAAGGACGGCCAGAGCCTTGAGCAGCCGGGGTCGATTGGTTCTGGGCGGAGCCACGCTGGGCCCAGAAGCAGTGAGGCTCCTGCTGGGGAAGTGGGCCGAGATCCGGCATTCTGTCTCCGTGAGGATCAAGGTACGCGTCCATCCAGGCTCCAGCCGAAACCGGGTCGGCGGCCGCTACGGGGAGGGAGTGCTGGTGGTCCGGGTGACCGCACCCGCGCTGGACGGGCGGGCCAACCGGGCCGTCGAGGACGCACTGACAGAGGCCTTCGGCGTGGGCCACGGCTCGGTGAGGCTGCTGTCCGGGGCGCGCGCGCGCACCAAGGTGTTCGAGGTGGACGGGGCGGATTCGGCGGTACTGGCGGCCCTCATCGAGGGCTGAGCCGCCAGCACCGATGGATAGCCTCCGCGGCGTCTGCGCCGGTGCCGGATTGGATTGCCGCCGCCTTTCCCGGGGCTCGCCGCGAGCTGGCCTCCCGCATGAGATGCAAGTTCGCCTCGAGCGCCCGGAGCTGGACCGTGATCTGCGTGCGCTCGTCTCGGGTATCCGGGAGGCTCTGAGCCAAGCGGTCGTCTCGACGGCGGAGCTGTGGGAGCTGACGCTCGATCTCCCGGATGGGGTCCGAGGAAAGCGGCGTAGCAGCCATCACCGAGAGGGTCCCGGACAGGCGCAGCCGCTTGGTCGATGCGAGTGGCTCCCGCCGAGTACCCGAGCCCTTTAGCAGTCAGCCCACTTCGGGCAGGTGCCGGCCTGATCTCGACGCAAGCGGTTTTCTAAACCGCGTGTCGCAGGTTCAAGTCCTGCCGAGGGCACCATTTTTTGATCTCAGCGAGTGCCGCGGAGTCCCACTTCATATCAGCGCAGTTGGGGTCACGGTTGGGGACAACCGGAGCACTGCATCATGGGACCGACCCGCGTCCGCGGGTGGCGTGGGGTCGGGGGATCGTTGGCAAACGGACGGGAAGTGAGTGAACTTGGTTGGCACTCGCGGTGCCGATCCGCCTCACGGGCCAGACCCGAGAAAAGCCCTCGGCTGACTCCGTGTCCGGCAGGCCACTTGCCGGGGCTGAGCAGACCAGGCCGCACGAGCGGGCGCGACATGGTGGCGGAGGTAGTCGACCCTTTCAGTCTGGCGGCGCAGGTCTCGACCGGAGTTCGGCTAAGAAGCGGTCGAAGTCTTTCGCGACAATCCGTTCCCCGGTGAGTCCCTCTGCCTCTGCGGAGGCCAGGAACACCACGGGCGGCCCCATGACCTCAGG
>PKXE01000098.1:0-1063 GCA_003132265.1 Candidatus Dormiibacterota bacterium
GGCTGACCCGGGAGTCCCCGCCGCTAGCTAACGGTCATGTCCCTCGGCTTGGCAAATGGCGGCGCCGCGGCCCTGGTCAATGACGTGGGCACGACAACCCCCCCTTTTGCCGCCCCTCTTCACTGGCCGAGAGAACACGATGACCAGGTCACCCTGGTACGCGACGTCGAGGGACATGACCGGTCGACCGCGCCGGCCAGTTCAGACCCAGCTAGAAGCCGGGAAAGACTCGGACCAGATCGGCGAGTTCAATCGGTCCCGTCAGTTGCACCCGACCGGTGTCTTCGTCACGCAGGCGACCGGTCAGAAGCCGGAACAGGGTCTCACCGCGAGTCTCCAGCCCGCCATCGGTGCCCGGCGACGGATCGGACAGGGAAACCGGCTGCCGAAGTTCAAGCGTCCAGCCGCGGGATGGCGCCTCGGTTCTTACCGCCAAGCGGGCGGGCGGCTTTAGCCAGGCTTCACCGTGACCACCCCACGCCATCATCATCGGCAACCGATCGACCAGGAGTTCAGCCGCCGAGTCGGGAATCGTGGCTGCGGGAGCGAAGCTGACCCGAACGTCCCAGTTGTGTAGCGCATGCTCGCCGAGGCGGAGTCCAAGCAGGCTCACGGCGTCGGCAGGCTGAGGAAGGAACGAGAGATCCACCCTGAGACGGGCCAGGACGTCGGTGCCGAGGGCTTCCCACGCCTCGAGATTTCGGGTGTCCCAGTCGATGAAGCCCGAGGCCTGCTCCTCCGGACTCATGGCGTTCCACCGAGCCCAGACCGACCGACCGGTCTCACCGGGCGGAAGCTCTCCGCCCTCGAGCGCGGCTTGGAGCGTGCGCAAGCCCAGCTCGGCGCCGCTACCGAGATGAGAGAGCACCTGGGCGACATTCCATTCGGTGCAGGCCGAGGCGCGCCGCAGGTCCTCTGCGGAGAGAGAGGTGACGAGGTGCGTCAGTTGATCGTGGGACCGGCGCAGCTCGGAGATCCAGCGAACCGGATTGGATTCCATCTTCAATTCCCTCAACTGGCCTATATTCGGTAGTTCGCGGGGTCGGCCACCGAGTGAGCCCAC
>PKXE01000098.1:1079-1782 GCA_003132265.1 Candidatus Dormiibacterota bacterium
GGCCGCGCCGAGCATGAGCGCCGCCAGGCCGACCGCGGCCAAGGGGGTCAATAGGACGGCGATTCCCAGCGCCCCAGGCAGGATCAGGCCGATCGCGCCCGCCACCTCGAGCGCTCCGATTGCCTTGATCCCCGGCTCCGGCACATCCTCAACCCACTTCATCCGGGCCACCTGCCGCTCTCGCGGCTGGGCCAGCTTCATCGCGCCGGCCGCCAGGAACGCGGCAGCCAGCACGATCTGCAAGATCCACAGCAGGACGCTCACGATGGGAACCTCACTCTCGCCGCTCCTCCTCAGCCGAGCTAGGACCTTCCTAGGGGCTACTCTCATCATAGCCCAGCTGGAAGTCCCGCGTGGGCGCTAGGATCAGCCCAATGTCGGAGATCCACTGCGATCAGGGGCTGTCGAAGGTGTTCGAGCTCCTGGGCAAGCGCTGGACCGGGATGATCATTGGGGTCTTGCTGGAGCGCCCGGCCCGCTTCGCGGAGCTGTCAAGGGCTGTCCCGGGCATAACCGAAAGCGTGCTCTCCTCCCGACTGGGCGAGCTCCAGGAGGCGCGTCTGGTCCAGCGGGAAGTGCTCAGCGGGCCTCCGATCGCCAGCCTCTACCGCCTCACCCCCCGCGGCGAGGGGCTGCGGCCGGCGCTGGAGGCACTGGGGATTTGGGCGCAGAAGAACCTCATGACCCCCGACCCGCCGGCCGC
>PKXE01000098.1:1942-2957 GCA_003132265.1 Candidatus Dormiibacterota bacterium
GGGTTGGACGAGCAGCCTAGAGCCGGACCTTGGGAACCGCCGTGGACCAGGGCGCCTCGTCGCCGCGGATAGCGTCGGGATTGGAGCCCCGGCGCCGAGCCAACTCCCCGACCAGCTTTTGCAGCGGCACGATCGCCACCAATGGGCGGAGCAGGTAGTCGACCTCGGCGAAGTGCAAATCCGCCACCCCGGCTCCGCAGGTGATGACCTCAAGCCCGAGCTCCAAGAGCAGGCTGCGAAGCTCCGGGAAGCGTCCTCCGTCCTCCCGACCCGGGGTGATCAGGAGGGCGGCCGCCCGGGGCTCGAACACGGCCGGCGTTCCGTGCAGGGCGAATTCCTGGGACATCCCCTCAGCCCAGAGGTACGTCCCCTCCTTGAGTTTGAGCGCGGCCTCTTCGGCGGTGATCTGGTCGATCCCGAAGCCGGTCACCAGGATCGGCCCTCGGTTGTCGAGACGCTCCGCCGCCTCCGTTGGGGCCGGCTCCGCCAACGTCTCGGCAATCGCCAAGGGGACGGCGTCCAGCGCCTTGGCAAAGGCTGCTGCCTCCCCACCCAGCAGGCGCGCCACCAGCTTGCCGAGGACCGCGAGAGCCGTGAGGTAGGAGACGGAATGAGTGCCGGCGCGCTCGTCCGGGCAGGTCCGCAGCACGAAGTCAGCGGCCGGGTTGGCGGCCCCCCAGCCGGTGACGGCCACGGTGGTCGCCCCCGCCTCGCGGGCCCGGGCCAGCAGTTCATTGGGAAACCGCTTGGTACCGCGGTGGCTGACGACCACGATCTGGTCGCCGGGGTGCAGCTGGCCGTGGAGCGCCAGCTCGTGGGCTTCTAGGGCCAAAGGCCGCAGCCGGCCTCCCGTGAGCTCGGCGGTCCAGTAGGCGGCAACCCGGCAGGCGTGCAGCGAAGTGCCGATCCCGGCGAACAGAAGCGGCCGCTCCGAGTCCAGGGCGGGCGGCTCCACTGAGCGAAGCGCTTCGGCTACGGCGTTAGCCTGGCCAGCCACCTGGTGGTCGAAGGCGAA
>PKXE01000215.1:0-265 GCA_003132265.1 Candidatus Dormiibacterota bacterium
CATCGGATGGGATCGCCCGCACTTTCTTCCCCAGCCAGGTGCGGGCCGGGTCTCGGCAGATCAACTCACCCGATAGCGGTCTGGTCAGTCAAGGGGGGAAGCTTTATCGGGCTAGAGTTTTCCCCACGCCAGGCGAAGCGTTTCTTCGCCGCGCGTTCCGCCGCCCGCGGGCGATGGCCGCGAGAGCTGCGGTGCCGGGATCAGCCCAGGGCGGCTGTGCTCGCGTCGTTGCGCGAGGGGATCGTGCCGGGCTCGTCGCGGGTCA
>PKXE01000215.1:370-5737 GCA_003132265.1 Candidatus Dormiibacterota bacterium
AGGAGGTCGACTTCAGCTCGCCGCTGGCCACCCGCCTGGCCAAGGGCTGGAATTATCAAGGCAGCCGAGAATGACCGAACAATTCGACGCAGCGCTCGCGCGCCGGCCAAGACTGAGGAGGGGACGTCTCCTCCACTCCGGTGTCGACCGCCGCCGCACCTTCAAATTATCTTTCATCCGGCTGAACTCCGGCCCGCCCGGCTGGCTCAAGCCCGAGTTGCTAAGCACCAGCGCCACCTGGTGATGACGCGATGGCGACGGCCGAGCGCCCTGGGGTCGCCCGCCGGCGGTCGTCGCCGTGGCGGTCAGCTGGTCGGCGGGGTACGCGGAGAGCCCCGCCGCCGGGGCGCGGGCTCGATCAGGCTCCTGCCGCAGGCCGAGCAGAACTGCGCGTCCTCAGGGTTCACCCTGCCGCAGGTGGGGCACGTCCCAGCCGGTGCCGGAGGCGGCACCTCAGGCGGGATCGTGACCGCTTCGCCGGACGTCGGCGGCCCCCCAGAGTGCCCTGGAGCAGGGGCATTCTCGACCCACAGCCGCCAGTGCACGACCCCGCCGAGGGCGATCAGCACCGCCAGGGCGAGAGCGATCCACACGAAGACGCCGCCATACACGAGGGGGCCCGTGGTCGAGTGCATCCAGGTCAGCCGGGCCGCCACGTTGACGATCGTGAAGATCAGGACCCCGAAGGCGAGCGCCGAGCTGATCAGGCTGCGGTAGCCGACTCCGACTCCCACGCCGATCCGGGCCACCCGGGCNNNAACCGGCCAGGAGCGGGTTGGAAGGGAGTGATGACCGACGGGACGCATGACTGCGACCAGGGCAGGAAGAGGTCCACGAAATAAAGGAAGGCCAACAGCGCCAGGACGGTCCCCTGGTCCGCCCACCTGGTGCCCCTGCGGGAAATGCTCATCGAACCTACCTCCAACCGCTCCCCGAGGCACCATACACAAAAAGAGGCGGTGAGGCGTCGCACCTCAGTGACGGAAGTGGCGCCGTCCCGTGGCCACCAGCGCCATCCCGGCGGCATCGGCGGCCGCCAGCACCTCCGCATCCCGCCGCGAGCCGCCCGGGTGGATCGCCGCGGAGACGCCCGCTTGCGCCGCGATCTCGAGCCCGTCCGGCATCGGGAAGAAGGCATCGGAGGCAAGTGCACTGCCCTTGACGCGCTCACCGGCCCGGCTCACCGCCAGCTCCACCGCCTCGACCCGGGACATCTGCCCGGCGCCTATCCCCACCGCCCGGTCGTCCCGGCAGAGGACGATGGCGTTGGACTTCACCGCCATCACGATCCGCCAGGCCAGGCGGAGCTGGCTCCACTCGTCCTCGGTGGGAGGGCGCTGCGAGACCACCTGGAACTCCGCCTCGTCGTCCGTTGGCAGGTCTTTCATCTGGACCAAAAGTCCGCCCTCAACGCTGCGGACCTCCAGCGCCTCCGGGTTCTCGGCAGTGGTCGGCGAGACCCCGAGCACCCGCAACCGGGGGCGCTCCGCCAGCAGCGCCAGGCCGGCCGGGCTCGCCCCCGGCGCGATCACCACCTCCAGAAAGTGCTTGGCCAGAACGGCGGCGACTGCCTCGTCCAGGGGGCGGTTGAGGGCGACGACGCCGCCGTAGGCGGAGCGGGGGTCACAGTCGTAGGCGCGCTGGAAGGCCTCGGCGACGCTCTTGGCCAGCGCCACCCCGCAGGGGTTGGTGTGCTTGACCACCACCGCCGCCGCGCCCTCGAGGCCGCTCACCAGTCGCCAGGCTGCGTCCGCATCCAGCCAGTTGGTATAGGACAGCTCGCCTCCCTGCAGCTGGACGGCCGCGGCCAGACCCCTGGGCGTTGCCCCGGTTTGGTAGAGGGCGCCGGGCTGGTGCGGGTTCTCTCCGTATCGCAGCACCTGACGCAACTCGCCACCTAGCGCCAGCTGGCTGGGCCAGCTGCCCTCGCGGGGGCCCTGGTCGCCGGCCAGGTAAGCGGCGACCAGGGAGTCGTAGGTGGACACCAGCTGAAATACCTCGGCGGCCAAGCGGCGGCGCGACTCTGGGCTGAGCTCGCCCGCCTCCAACTCGGCCAGCACCCACCCGTACTGGGCAGGCGACGAGACGACCCCGACGCTGACGAAATTCTTGGCGGCTGCGCGCAAGAGGGTGGGGCCGCCGATGTCGATCGCCTCCAGGACGGCCGCCTCCCCGGAGCCGGCGGCGGCCACCTTCGCGAAGGGGTAGAGGTTCACCACCACCAGGTCAATTGGCTGGTAGCCAAAGCGATTCAAGGTGGCGATGTCCTCCGGGCGGTCCCGGCGGGCCAATATGCCAGCGTGAATTGCGGGGTGGAGCGTCTTCACCCTCCCCTCCAGCATCTCCTCCACTCCGGTGACCGAGGCGACCGAGGTGACCGGGAGCCCCGCCTCCCGCAGCACCCGCTCGGTGCCGCCGGTGGCGACCAGCTCGAACCCCAGCCGGTGCAACCCCCGGGCGAATTCCGGCAGGCGGGCCTTGTCGTCAACCCCTAGCAGCGCGCGCCGCGAGGTCACGAGCTCGGCTCCACTTGGAGCACTCGCCGGCCCTCCACCCGGAACTGGCCCCGGGCCAGGAGTGCGATCGCCTCGGGAAAGATCCGCCACTCCTGCTCATGGATCCGCTGCAAGAGGGTGTCGGCAGTGTCGCTGTCCTCGACCGGGACCGCTGCCTGGAGCACGATCGGGCCTCCATCGAGGTAGTCCTCGTCGACGAAGTGGACAGTGCAGCCGGTGAGCTTGACCCCGTGGTCCAGCGCCGCCTGAACTGCGGTCATGGTCCCCGCAAAGGCGGGCAGGAGGCTGTTGTGGAGGTTCAGGATCCGACCCGGGAAGGCGCGCAGCAGGGGCCTCGTCAGGATCCGGTCGTAGCCGGCCAGGGCCAGCATCGAGGCGCCCTCGCTGAGCAGCCACGAGGCCATCGTCTGGTCCCGCGCGTCCAGGTCACCGGAGAAGGTCGAGGCGGGAAAGGAGCGGCTGGGTACCCCGGCCAGGCGGGCGACCTCCAGACCCGGGCAGCTGGGCCGGTTGCTGGCGACCGCCGCCACCCGGGCCGGGAAGCTGTCCGAGGCGGAGGCCTCGAGGATCGCTCGGAGGTTGGTTCCGGCACCGGAGACCAGCACGCCGACCCCGACCCTTGGCTTGACCCAGGCTGGTGGGTTCAGCGCAGCAGCACCCGATCTGGTCCCTGGCGCTGTTCAACCTCGCCGATCCCGAAGAACTGGAACTGCGAGAGCTGGTAGGCGGCCGCAACGGTGGCGGCCGGGACGACGGCGATCAGGCCCACCCCCATGTTGAACGAATGCCAGAGCTCGTCCTCGGGGATGTCGCCCAGCTCTTGGAGCGCGGTGAACAGAGCCGGCACTCGCCAGCTCTTGCGGTCTACGACCCCGGCCATCTCCAGGGGCAGCACCCGAGGCAGGTTTTCGATGATCCCTCCCCCGGTGATGTGCGCCAGCGCATGCACCTCGCCAACCGCGCGAAGGGCACGGATCGGCTCCAGATAGGAGGCGTGGACCGCCAGCAGCAGGTCCCCGATGGGGCCCGAGGTCCCCGGCAGCTGGGTGTCGTACTCGAGCTCGCGCTCCGCCAGGAGGTGACGCACCAGGGAGTAGCCGTTGGTGTGGAGGCCAGTGGAAGGCAGGGCCAGGAGCTGGTCGCCGGCCCTGACCCGGGCGGGCCCCAGCACCGCCGCCGCCGAGGTCATCCCGACCAGGAAGCCGGCCAGGTCGTAATCCCCGATCCCGTAAACGCCTGGCATCTCGGCGGTCTCCCCGCCTACCAGGGCGCAGCCGTTGGCGAGGCAGGCGTCGGTCATGCCCTCAGCCAGTTGCTCCAGCACGTTGGCCTCGATCCGGCCGCTGGCGAAGTAGTCGAGAAAGAACAGCGGCTCGGCGCCGGTGGTCAGGACGTCGTTGACGCAGTGGTTGACGATGTCCTGGCCTATCCCTTTGTGGCGACCCACGGCGACAGCCACCTTGGACTTGGTCCCGACCGAGTCAGTGGAGCTGACCAGCACCGCGTCCGGGGGCAGATTGGCGCCCAGCTTCCAGACGGCGGCGAAGGGGCCGATCCCCTCCAGCACCGAGGCGTTGTGGGTAGTCGCCGCCAGCTGGGCCACCCGCGCCACCGCAGCCTGGGCGCGGCCACGGTCCACCCCCGCGTCAGCGTACCTGCTCAGCTCAGCTCCCCTCGCCCCGGCATTTCGGCCTAGCCTTCAAGGGCCAGCTTGTCCATCTCCAGCTGCTGGGGAACCTGCACCGGGTAGGCGCCGTCCAGGCAGGCGAAGCAGAAGCCCGACCCGCTCGCGCCGGCGCGCAGAGCATGGCGCAGACCGCCCAGGCTGAGGTAGCCCAGCGAGTCGGCGCCAATCAACTCCCGCACCTCCTCCAGAGTCCGGCCGGCGGCGATCAGCTCACTCCGGCTGGCGATGTCGATGCCCATGAAGCAGGGGAAGCGGATCGGTGGGGAGGCGACCCGCATGTGCACCTCCTTGGCCCCCGCCCGACGCAGCGCCTCCACGATCTGGCGCGAGGTCGAGCCCCGGACGATGGAGTCGTCGACCAGGATCACGCGCTTGCCCTCCAGCACGTGGCGCATGGGGTTGAACTTGAGCCTGACCCCGGCGTCACGCAGTCCCTGCTCGGGCTGGAGGAAGGTGCGGTTGATGTAGCGGGACTTCATCATCCCCTCGGCGAACGGGAGCCGGCTCTCCTCGGCGTACCCGATCGCCGCCGGGGTCCCGGAGTCCGGCAGCGGAATCACGAGGTCGGCTGAGACGGGCGCCTCCTGGGCCAGCCGCACCCCCATGGCCCGCCTCGCCTCGTACAGGCTGCGGTCCTGGAGCACCGAATCGGGGCGGGCGAAGTAGATGAACTCGAAGGAGCACATGGCCGGCTGGCGGCGCACCCCGAAGGTGGCGCTGCGCAGCCCGTCCTTGTCGATGGTGACTATCTCTCCGGGACGGACCTCGCGGACCAGCCGGGCCCCGACCACATCCAGAGCACAGGTCTCGCTGGCGATGATGTAGCCGTCACCGCCGGGCGCGTCGAGGTCCCCCAGCCGGCCGATGCAGAGCGGCCGGATGCCCAGCTCGTCGCGAGCGGCGACCAGGCTGTCGCGGGTGATGAACCCCAGCGAATAGGCGCCCTGGGCTCGGGGCAAAGCCCTTTGCAACACCACCTCCAGCCGTTCCCCGGGGGTGCGGGCCAAGAGGGTCGCCAGCACCTCGCTATCGCTGGAGGTCTCGAACTGCTGCCCCTCCTCGACCAGCCTCGCGTGGAGTGCCTGGGTGTTGGTCAGGTTGCCGTTGTGGGCCAGCGCCACCGGTCCGAGCTGGCCGTGCTCGAAGGTGAAGGGCTGGGCGTTG
>PKXE01000215.1:5769-13033 GCA_003132265.1 Candidatus Dormiibacterota bacterium
TAGAGCCCCAGATAGCAGAGTTCGGCCACATCTTGGCCGGGGGCGAATACGCCGAAGATGCCGCAAGCCTCGTGCAGCTTGTCGGGCTCGGTCGCATCCACATCGGCTGCGACGGGGAGCTGGGCAGAGGGACCTGCCTTGGCGGACACCACCATCAGGATACCTGGAATCCGAATCCGGAACACCAGTCGGGTTGCGCGCCGACGGGACTCACGACCGGGCGGCCCGAGCCGGCTCGAGGCGCTCTGGGATGGCGCCCGCCCAGGTGCTCCGGGCCACCTCCAACCCGACCTCCGCCAACCCCTCGATGGCGATCACCGAGCCGCCGACCTGGCCCAAGGTGGAGAACGGGGTGCCGTGCTCGACGAAAAGCGCCCGCACCGCCTCCAGCTGAGAGGGTTCAAGGCTCACCAGGTAGCGGCCCTGAGACTCGCCAAAGAGCAGGCCGAAGTGCCAGCTGGGTGGGGGCCGATCGGGGAGGCCGAGCGGCGGCTTGATCCGAGCGCCGATCCCGCCCAGGAGCGCCGACTCGGCGAGGGTCACCGCCAGCCCACCCAAAGAGCAGTCGTGCGCGGAGCTGAGCAGGCCCCGATTGATGGCCGCGCGAATCGCCGCAGCTGATCTCGCCTCCGCCGGGAGGTCGAGCTCCGGGGCAGGGCCCTCGAGAACACCATGGGCGAGCCGCTGGTACTCAGAGCCGCCTAGCTCCACTCCCGAGATCCCGGCACCAGCCGGACCCACCAGGGCCACCAGGTCGCCCGCTCGGGTGAACCCGGCACCAAGACGGCGGCTCAGATCGGGCAGCAGTCCCACCAACCCCAAGGTGGGCGTCGGCGGAATGCCCTGGCCATCGAACTGGTTGTAGAGGCTGACGTTGCCACTCACCACCGGGATCCCCATGGCCAGGGCGGCCTCGGCCAGTCCGGCGACCGCCTCTTCAAGCTGCCACATGATCTCCGGGCGGTCCGGGTCGCCGAAGTTGAGACAGTTGGTGATGCCGAGCGGCTCCGCGCCGACGCAGGCCAGGTTGCGGACCGCTTCGGCGACCGCGATGGCAGTGGCCCGGCGGGGATTGAGGCTCGCCGAGCGGTGGGCGCTGTCCACGGTCAGGGCCAGGGCGTCCCCGCGTCCTCGCAGCCGCAGGACCGCGGCGTCACCGCCGGGGCCCAGGACGGTGTCATCACCTACCTGGTGGTCGTACTGGCGCCAGACCCAGTGGCTGTCCCCGCAGTTCGGCGAGGCCAAAAGTCGCAGCCACGCCTCCTCCAAAGACCAGGGCGGGGTCCGCTCCAGCGGATCGGCCGAGAGCAGAGACCGGATGTCGGGAGCTCGGGACTCGGGGTGGCGCTCCGGGAAGCCAGAAACCAGGACTTGGAGCGGCACCGAGGCCACCTCCTCTCCGTTCTCCACGATCCGAAAGAGCGGCTCCTCAATGACCCGGCCCACGACATCGCTGTGCAGGCCCCAGCGCTGGAAGGCCGCCCGGAAGCGGTCCTCGCTCCCTCGCTGGACCACCAGCACCATCCGCTCCTGGGATTCACTGAGCATGACCTCGTAGGGGGTCATCCCCTGCTCCCGACGGCTGACCTGGTCGACGGCGATCTCGAGCCCGACCCCACCCCGATGAGCCATCTCCGCGCAGCTGCTGGTCAGCCCCGCCGCCCCGCAGTCCTGGAGTCCGATCAGGTCGGGATCACCGGTCAGTTCCAGGCAGGCCTCCAGGAGGCACTTCTCCAGGAAGGGGTTGCCCACCTGTACCGCGGGCCGGCGCCCCTCGGCGGCCTCATCCAGCTGCACCGAGGCGAACGTCGCCCCATGGATCCCATCCCGGCCGGTGTCGGCACCCACCAGGAGCAGGGGATTGCCCGGGCCACTGGCGCGGGCCCGCACCAGCTGGTCCCGGCGGGCCAGTCCGACGCACATGGCGTTGACTAGGCAATTGTGTTGGTAGGCGTCGTCGAAATAGGTCTCACCCCCAACCGTCGGTACCCCGATGCAGTTGCCGTACCAGCCGATCCCCTCCACCACCCGAGCGAAGCGGTGGCGCTGGCGAGGATCGTCAAGGTCGCCAAACCGGATCCCGTCCAAGAGCGCGACCGGCCTCGCCCCCATGGCGAAGACGTCGCGCAGGATGCCGCCCACCCCGGTGGCCGCGCCCTGGACCGGCTCGATGGCGCTGGGGTGGTTGTGGGACTCGATCTTAAAGCAGCAGAGAAGGTCGTCACCGAGGTCCACCACCCCGGCGTTCTCGCCGGGCCCCTGGACCACCCGCTCGCCCGCCGAGGGCAGCTGGCGCAGCAGCGCCTTGGAGGTCTTGTAGGAGCAGTGCTCCGACCAGAGCGCCCCCAGCATCCCCAGCTCCAAGCGGTTCGGCACCCGACCGAGCTGCTCCATCAACGCCTGATATTCCAACTCGGTCAAGGCCAGCTCCCGCAACTCGGCCGGGGTGGGCGGGCTAGCCGGTGCCGCCCTCATGCGGGAAGGGCGGCCAGGTGCTGGATCGCCGATTGGAAGAGCTGCATCCCATCGTCCGAGCCCAGCAACAACTCGCAGGCGCGCTCGGGGTGGGGCATCATCCCCAGGACGTTGCCCCGCTCGTTGAGGATCCCGGCGATGTTCTCCAAGGAGCCGTTGGGGTTGGCCTCCCAGCTGAGCGCACCATCCGCCTCGCAGTAGCGGAGGGCCACCCGGCCCTGGGCGTTGAGCTGCGCCAGGGTCTCTCGGTCCGCGTAGAACCGGCCCTCGCCATGCGACACCGGCACTTGCAGCACCTGCCCCTTTTGGCAGCCGGAGAGGAACGGGGTCTGGGTGGTCTCCACCCGCAGGCACGCAGGCTGGCAGCGGAACTGGAGGCTCGCGTTGCGGAGCAAGGCACCCGGGAGCATTCCCGCCTCACAGAGGACCTGGAAGCCGTTGCAGATGCCGAGCACCAACCCGCCCGCCTGGGCGTGCTCCTGGACCGCCTCCATCAGCGGCGCGAACCGGGCGATGGCCCCGGCCCGCAGGTAGTCGCCGTAGGCGAAACCGCCCGGCAGGATGACCACGTCGGAGCCCTTGAGGTCGCGGTCGGCGTGCCAGAGCGGCACCGCCTCCGCCCCCGCAAGTTCCACCGCGTGGGCGCAGTCGCGGTCGCTCCAGGTGCCCGGGAAGACCGCGATCCCGAAGCGCACGCTCAAGCGACTGCGACCGGCCGCAACTCGAACCGATAGTCCTCGATCACCCCGTTGCAGAGCAGCCGGCGACACATCTCGTCGACTCGCTCTCGAGCCGATTCGAGGTCCTGACCCGCCACCTCCAAGCTGATGAACTTGCCCACTCGGGCGGCGCCCACCTCGGGGTAGCCGAGGGAGTGCAGGGCGTCCGTGACCACCAGCCCCTGGGGGTCGTTGACCACCTCTTTGAGGCTGACCACAACCTCAGCTACAAATCGCTGCCGGTGATCCGTCTTGAGGCCTCCAGATAACGGTGGCGGGTCTCTCGCACCAGCTCCTCCGGGAGCGGGGGCGCCGGGGGGTTGCGGTCCCACCCGATGGAGAGCAGGTAGTCGCGAACCAGCTGCTTGTCGAACCCGTGAGGGGCCTCGCCGGCCATCTGGCCCAGCTCCCAGAGTCGGGACGAGTCGGGGGTCAGCAGCTCGTCGATCAAGGTGAGGGAGCCGTCGATGAACCCGAACTCGAACTTGCTGTCGACGAGGATGAACCCCGACTCCCGGCAGTGGACCTCGGCCAGCCGGAAGATCCGAAGGCTGAACTCCTCGAGCCGCTGGGCCAGCTCCCTCCCCACCCGGTGGGCCAACTGTTCCCGGCTGATGTTCTCGTCGTGGCCGTGGTCGTTCTTGGTGGCCGGCGTGAACCGGAGCTCGGGCAGCTCGTCCCCGAAGGCGAGCCCCTGGGGCACCGGCTCGGAAGCCAGCTTCCCGGTCGCCTGATACTCCTGCCAGCCGCTCCCGGCCAGCCGCCCCCGCACCACGCACTCGACGTCGATCCGCTGGGCCTTGGCGACGAACATCGCCCGGCCGCCCAGCCTCTGGAGGGCCCCCTTCGGGAGGGCTGCCTCGTCGTCCGCACGCAGATGGTTGGGGACGAGGTCGGACGTCTTCCCGAACCAGTAGCGGGACATGGCGGTCAGCACCCGGCCCCGGTCCGGGATGAGCGTGGGCAGGACGCTGTCGAAGGCGGAGATGCGGTCGGTGGAGACCATCAGGAGCTGTTCCCCGAGGTCGAAGGTGTCCCGGACCTTGCCCCGCCGGTAGAGAGGGATCCCCGGTAGCTCGACTTCGCCCAGGCCGGCCCCCGGCAGCGACGCCTCAGCCATCAGCCACCGCCTCCAGCAGGCCCAGCCGGCGGAAACTCTCGTCGATCTGGGCCAGGTAGGGCCGAAGGTCAAAGCAGGCGGCCAGCTGCTCGGGACTCAGCAGCGCCGAGACCTCCGGGCTCTCCCCGACGGTGGCGCGGAAGTCACCCCCCTGGTGGTCGGCGGCCAGAGCCAGCGACTGGACCAGCCGGTAGGCCCCCTCCCTCGGCATGCCAGCTCGGATCAGGGCCAGCAGCACCTGCTGGCTCTGGGAGATCTGGCCGCGCCGCCCGAGGTTCGCCCGCATCGCCGCCTCGTCGACCTCGAGCCCCTCCAGCACCTGGGCCAGCGTTCTGAGGATGTGGGCGCTGGCCATGGTCGCATCAGGCAGCGCCACCCGCTCCACCGAGGAGTGGGAGATGTCCCGCTCGTGCCAGAGGGCGACATCCTCCAGCCCCGCCACCGCCCATCCCCGGAGCAGGCGGCTCAGCCCAGATACCTGCTCCAGGCGGACTGGGTTGCGCTTGTGGGGCATGGCGGACGAACCCTTCTGGCGCTCTCCAAAAGGCTCCCGCACCTCGCCGACCTCGGTGCGCTGAAGGTGCCGGAGGGTGGTGGCGAGCCGCTCGCAGACCGCGCCCAGCACGGCCAAAGAGCAGAGGTAGGCGGCGTGGCGGTCGCGGGCGACCACTTGGGTGGTGATCGCCGCCGGCTCCAGGCCCAGCTCCCTAAGGGCTAGCACCTCCACCTCCGGGCTGAGGGTGGCGTGGGTGCCGACCGTGCCCGAGAGCTTGCCCACGTCAACCTCGCCCGCCGCGGTCTGGAATCGGTCCCTCGACCGCCGCAGCTCGTCGAAATGGTTGGCCAGCACAAAGCCGAAGGTGACCGGCTCGGCGTGCATGCCGTGGGTCCGCCCCGCCATCGGGGTCACGCGGTGGCGCCGGGCCAGCGCGCTCACCCGGTCCAGGAGCCGGTCCAGGTCGGTGAGGATGATCTGGCTGGCGCCTCTCAGCTGAAGGGCTAGAGCGGTGTCGACGACGTCCTGGCTGGTCATACCGAGATGGATCTGGGAGCCCTCGTCACCCAGTTGCTCCTGAACTGCGCTGACGAAGGCGGCGAGGTCGTGGCCCTGCTCGGACTCGATCTGGGTAACGCGCTCCCAGGTGGGTGGTTTCGCCCGACGGAGGGCGGCCATCTCTGGTGGAGAGATCTCACCCAGAGCCGCCCGCGCCTCGCAGACGGCCAGCTCCACTTGGAGCCAGAGCTGGAGCCGGGTCTGGTCCGACCAAAGCTCCCGCAATTCCTTGGGGGCGTAGCGGTCGATCATGCTTGACCACCTGGCAAGGGTCGCTGCAGCGGCAGGGCCGTTGTCACCTCAGTTGAGTATAGGTGGCAGCCGCCGCCCCCACCCCAGGATCGGTCTCGCGGAGCGGCGGCTGGTGCCGGTACGGTTCGCGGGTGGGCAGAGAAGAGGCGCCGGTATTCGTAACCGCTTCCCCAGCCCCAGCGTTTGCGCTTGCGGTCCGGGTTTTACGGCGGTGAAGCTGCCCCGGGACGTTGAGGACGCGATGATCGCCCGGGCCAAGGACGATCCCGAAGGCTTCGGCGCGCTGTATGACCATTACTTCACCCAGATCTACCGGTACGTGGCCTCAAGAGTTCGCAGCCAGGAGCTGGCGGAGGACATCACCAGCGAGGTCTTCTTCAAAGCGCTCCGGGCGATCGGGCGCTACCGGCCAAGCGGTCACCCCTTCTCCGCCTGGCTCTATCAGATCGCCAGCAACGCGATCACCGACCATTACCGCTCCCGCCAGCGCACCGAGGACAGCCTGGAAGGCGGGCGGGAGCTGGCCGCCGGGGGCGCTCCCGTCGACGAGGAAGTGGCGCAGCGGATGGGGCTGGCCCAGATCTGGGAGGCAATCGAATCCCTGCCCGACCAGCAGCGCGCCGCGATGACCCTCAAGTACTCGGAGGACCTCCCGCTGGCGGAGATCGGCCAAATCCTAGGCAAGAGCGAGGGCGCCATCAAGCTGCTGATCTTCCGGGGCACCGCAACCGTGCGCACCGAGTTGCTCCGGTTGCGGGTCAAAGCGGAGGCGGGGGCTCAGGATGGCTAGGCTCAGGCGCTGGTCCCGCCAAGGGCCGGAACCGCAGGCGCCCGAGGCAGTCGACCCCGAACTCTGGACGATCTTCCGGGGTCAGGGCGGTCGGCCAGATCCCCAGCTCCTGCAGACCGCCGACGAGATCCGACGGATCTTGCAGGCGCAGCCGCCGGCCAGCGCAGATCCCGACTACCAGGCCCGACTCAGAGTCAGCCTGCTGCGGGAGGCCAGGATCGCGCGCGAACCAAGGATCCGACCCCGCCGCTTTGCCTTGCCGCTGGGCGCGACCCTCGGGCTGGCGGGCCTGGCGATGGTCGCGGTGGTGGTGGCCTCGGTGGTGGCCCTGCCACTCCGGAGAGGCGAGGTGAAGGTCCAAGCGCCGGTTGCCGGCCACCACCGGGTGCCGGTGACCCAGGCGATTCGGCTCAGCTTCAACCAGCCGATGGACGAGGGGGCGGTGCTCCAGGGGCTGACGATCCACCCAGCCATCTCCTACCAGGCAGAGTGGCCCGACCCCGAGACCCTGGTGATCTCGCCGGCCCACGCGCTCGCCCCCAACGTCGGGTACGTCGTGACCATCCCCCAAACGGCCGCCCGGGCCCAGAACGGCGCCGAGGCAACGGCGGCCATCGTGATCCCCTTCGGGACCGGCTCAGCGCCATCGACCCCCCAGGGCAAGATCCCAGTGGTGGTCTCGACGACGCCGGGAGCGATGGCCCAGGGGGNNCCAGTGCCTCCGCGACCCCGGGCCCGGCCACCGGAACCCTGTATCTGCTGAGTCCCTCGCTGACGGCCCTCGCCACCAATGCGCTGGCCGCGGTCTCCTCCCCGGACAGCCAGGAGATCGCCTACTGGAGTCCCCAGAGCAA
>PKXE01000215.1:13123-23701 GCA_003132265.1 Candidatus Dormiibacterota bacterium
CCAGCGGTTTCTTCATCCTCTCGCCTACGGCCCAATCGCTCTTCGCCCGTCCAGCCGGCGTCCCCACCGTGTACTCACTGCCCAGCGGGGCTGCCACGGTCCTCCCCAACCTGGTGGGGATGCCCGCCTGGTCCCCGTCGAGCTCGGATCTGGCTTACGTGTCGTCCGCGGGCGGAGCCCAGGTCATCGAGTCGAGCTCCGATGGCGGGGCTCAGAGCACCCTGGTGTTGACGGCGCCCGAGGGCATCCAGCTCAGCGACCTCAGCTTTGATCCCACCGGAACCTACCTGGCGTACGTCGCCACCGCCACCGGCCAGGCGTCCCAGCTGCAAGCGCTCGACGTCCAGTCGAAGGTGGCTGGCGCCCTGGGCAGCCTGACCGCGGTGAGCGACCCGGTCTGGGCCCCGGGCGGCGAGCAGCTCTCGGTGCTCGCCGGCGTCTCCGGTAGCAACTCCCAGGTCGTGAACACCCTGCTCCTCTCCGGCGCCGCAGAGCCTCCCTCCGCCGACGATACCGCCCCCAATTCGGCGCTCTCCACCGCCACCAGCCTGGCCCAGCTCCAGGTGGCCGGTCCCAACGCCATGGCCAGCATCGCCGCGCTGATGGCGCCCGGCGTGCAGCTCTCCCCGTCGGTGCTGCTCCCAGGAAAGTTTGACCGTTTCTACGCGGTTTCCACCACCCCCACCGGAGCCAGCACTTACAGCGTCGATCTGCGCTTGGTGCGCGACGCCACCGGTACATCCGGACCCGCCTTCCTGCCGGAGATTGTCACCGTGCAGTCGGCGGGCCCGTCGCCACTGATCACCAACGTCTCGTCGGGCTCGCTCACTCCAGTTCCGACGGGCCCCCTGGTGGTGGGCGTGTCAGCCACCACCACCAGCACCGGCTCCACGGTCTTCGCGATTCAGTTCGACTCGGATTTGGATCCGCTCACCGTCGGTTCCCAGTCGATCATCGTACGAGTCGGCGGCCAAGCGGCATCAGGCTTGCAATTCAACTACGCCGCACTGACGCGCACCGAAACCGTCACCGCCCAGTCGCTGCCGCCCGGTGCCGTGACCTTGACGGTTTCACCGCCTCTGTCTGACGTCGACCACGCCCCGATCCAGAGTCCATATCAGGTGGTGTTGCATCCGGTTCCCGCGACGAACGGCTGACCCGCCGAACCGCCGGACGGTGCGACCGACGTTAGTTCATCAGGTGGCGGCGATGGCGGCCGCAATCGCCGCCACCTGACGAGCATCGGAAGAGAAGTGTTTCAGTGTCTGCGGCTGCTGATCCCGCCAGTCCGATGCGCGCTGCAACAGCTCCGAATGGTTGGCGATGAATTCGGTGGTGAGCTTGCCCGCCAGAAAGTCTGGATTCTCCAGGAGCGCCGCGTGAAAGGGAATGTTGGTGGTGATTCCGCCAATCAAATATTCGAAGAGGGCGCGCCGTCCGCGGGCAAGCGCCTGCTCCCGACTTTCGCCATGCACAATCAGCTTGGCGACCATCGGGTCGTAGAACGGGCTGACATCTCCTGGCCCCGCCAGCGAACTGTCGACCCGCACCCCGGGTCCGGAGGGCTCGTGATATGAGGTCACCCGGCCGGGCGTGGGCTGGAAATCCTGCCAGGGGTCCTCGGCGTTGATCCGGCACTCGATCGCCCAGCCCCGCCACTCGATCTGCTCCTGGCGCCACGGCAACGGCTCCCCCATCGCCACCTTCAGCTGGGCCACCACCAGGTCGATACCGGTAACCAGCTCGGTCACCGGGTGCTCCACCTGCAGGCGAGTGTTCATCTCCAGGAAATAAAAGGAGCCGCTGGATTCGATGAACTCCACCGTGCCCGCGTTCACGTAGCCGACCGCCTGCGCCGCCTTGATCGCGGCCTGCCCCATCTCTTCCCGCGTCTCGGGGCTGATCGCGGTCGAAGGACACTCCTCCACCAGCTTCTGGTGACGGCGCTGAATCGAGCACTCCCGCTCCCCGAGGTGGATGGTGTTGCCATGGGAATCGGCGAGCACTTGGATCTCGATGTGCCGGGGGTCGCTGACCAGTCTCTCCAGGAAGACGCGCGGGTCCCCGAAGAAGCGCTGGGCGGATTCGCGACAGCTCGTGATCGCGGCCTTGAGCTCTCCCTCATCGTGGGCAGCTCGCATGCCGAGACCGCCGCCACCGGCGGACGCCTTGACCATAACCGGGAAGCCGATCTTGCGGGCCGCCTCGAGGGCCTCCGCCTCATCGGAGAGGGCGTCCGTCCCGGGGACCACCGGCACCCCCGCCTGCTGCATCCGCTGGCGGGCCCGCACCTTGTCCCCCATGGCCAGCATGGCCTCTCGAGGAGGACCGACGAAGGTGATCCCGGCATCGGCACACGCCTCGGCCAGCCGAGG
Source organism: Candidatus Dormiibacterota bacterium (assembly GCA_003132265.1). Taxonomy (GTDB): domain Bacteria; phylum Chloroflexota; class Dormibacteria; order Aeolococcales; family Bog-877; genus Bog-877. The sequence continues at coordinate 15,499 of PKXE01000215.1, forward strand.
GTTCTCCGAGAGGAACCCATAGCCGGGGTGGATCGCCTCCGCCCCCGCCCCCTGCGCCGCCCCGATGATCCGCTCCAAGTCAAGGTAGGACTCGCTGGGGGAGGCGGGCCCGATCTCCACCGCCGCGTCGGCGAGCCGGACGTGGAGGGCCCCGCGATCGGCCTCCGAGTAGACCGCGACCGAGCGCAACCCGAGGTCGCGGCAAGCCCTAATCACCCGGACCGCGATCTCGCCACGGTTGGCGACCAGAACAGTGCCGAAGGCGCTCACCTGCGGGCCTAGACGACCTGAACCAGGACGTCGCCCCGGCTCACCACCTGCCCCTCCGCCACCAGGACCGCGGTCACCGTGCCGGCCATCTCGGAGGGGATGTCGTTCTGCATCTTCATCGCCTCCAGGACGACGACGGTCTGCCCGACTGCCACCTGGTCGCCCACCTTGACTGGGATCTTGGCGATCAGGCCCTGCATCGGCGCCTTCACCCCGTCGCTGGCGGGCGCGGGACTGCCTCCGCCGGCGGCAGCGACCGTCGCCCCACCCAGGCCACCGCCGTCCTTGGCCGTGACCCGGACCTCGAAGATCTCGCCATCGACCGCGACGGAGAACTCCCGGGCGGACGAGGCCGGGGCCGGGGCCGGCCCGGGCGGGGGCGGGGGGGGCGGCGGCGGCAGCGCCGAGAAGGGGATGGCGGCGGCGTCCCCCACCGGCTCGCTGAGGTCTCCGCCGTCCACCAGCGCGGCGGGGGCGGGGGGTGGCGGGGCCGGGTCCGGCTCATCTCCCAGCCGCTCCACCCGGGCTTCGCCCCGGAGCAGCGCCGAGGTCGCCTCCGGGAAAAGCAGGAAGCTGAGCAACTGGGAGTCGGTGGCCTCCGGCCACCCCTGTCGAGCCAGCGTCCGGCGGGCGCCCTCCAGGGCCGGCTCCAGCACATCGGCGGGACGGACCGTGATCGGCTCCTCTTCCCCGATGACCAGCTTCTGGATCTCGGGGTCGACCGCGCCGGGCGGCTGTCCGAACAGCCCCAGGAAGTAGTCCTTCACCTCCTCAGCGACGGTCAGGTAGCGCTGCCCCGAGGCTACGTTGGCGACCGCCTGGGTCACCACGACCTGGGCGATCGGGGTGATCAGGGGGGGATATCCCATCTCGGCCCGCACCCGGGGGATCTCCGCCAAGACTGCCGGCAGCTTGCCCTGGGCCCCCTGGGATTCGCACTCCCAGCGCAGGTGCTCCAGGACCGATGGCGCCAGCTGAGTCCGCAGGGTCGAGGAGTCGTACTGCCAGCCGCTGGGGTCCGCGATGGCCTCGTAGAGCGGCATCAGCTCGTCGAGAGCGGCAGCGGCCGCCAGGACCCGGCGCTCGTCGAGCCGGGGCTGGAGACCGGTGCCGCTCAGGGCCGCGTAGACCCCCTCCGTGCTGGGAAGCGACGCTCCGCCCGCGAGGGGCGAGAGGCACACGTCCAGGTTCTGGGCGCCCGCCTCGGCCGCCGCCAGATAGGCGAACGAGGCCTGCCCGGTGATGGTGGCGCAGTGGACGCTGACCGGGAGCTTGGTCCGCTCGCGCAGCCCCTCCACCAGGGCCCGGGCCGAGCCCGCGCCCAGGAGTCCAGCCGGATCGAAGAGGCAGAGGCTTCGGTACCCGAGCGTGGCCAGCTCGCTGCCGAGAGCCAGGAAGCTCTCCACCGAATGGACCGGGCTCTCGGTGTAGACNNTCGTTGAGCGGGTCGAAGCACCGGAACACGTCGAGGCCACACTCCGCCGTCAGAGCCACGAAGCGGTCGACCGCGTCGTCTGGGAGTGGCCGGTAGCCCACCAGGGCCTGGCCCCTGATCAGGCCCACCAGCGGGGTCTTGGTGCGGGCCCGGATTGCCCTCAGCCGCTCGAACGGGTCCTCCCCGAGGTGCTCCAGCGCCACCTCAAAGGTGGCGCCCCCGAACACGTCCAGGCCGGCGTACCCGCACCCGTCCAGCTTCTCGAGAAGGGACAGCAGGTGCCGGGTCCGCACTCGGCTCAGGAGCAACGTCTGCTGCCCGTGCCGTAGGGAGCTCTCGATCAATCCGATCGGGGCCATGAACTGCCAAGGGTAACGGGAGGAACGCCCGCCGCGCGAACCGCCCCCTTCGCGGAGGCTCGGTCAGCCCCGAGACGAGGTCTTGGGGACGGGAAGCACTTTGGCCCCGATCGAAAGGCGTCGGCCCAGCCCGGACTAGTGGCGCAGCCGCGCCTGGCAGTCGACGCAGCGGGTGGCCCAGGGAAGCGCCCCCAGCCGCCCCTCGGGGATGAGGGCGTTGCAACCGTCGCAGCGGCCGTAGGTGCCCGCATCCAACTTGGCCAGAGCCGCCCTCACCTCCTCCTCCAGCTTCTCCAACTCGCCGGCGGTCCGGGACCGGGCCATCCGGTCCGCGGCCTCCGCGACATGGTCGCCGGCCCGCTTGCCGTACTGCACCTGCGTGCCCGGCTCCGGGGCGGCCACGAAGAGAGACGACTCTTCGGAGGCCAGCTGGAGCAGCTTGGCNNGGTACCTCGAAGTTGGCTTGCACCAAAACCCAGTTGGTCGCGACCGGGACGGAGCCCGATCAGGCCCCGATGTCCTGACGGTACCGCATCCCCGAAAAGCTAATCGTCGCCAGGCCCGAGTAGGCCTTCCGCCGGGCGTCCTCCTGGTCCTCTCCGATAGCGGTGCAGATCAGCACCCGGCCTCCCCCGACCTCAACCGACCCCTCTCCACCGGGGCGGGTGCCCATCTGGAACACCAGGCATCCCAACTCCTCGGCGGCCTCGATACCGAGCACCTGCCCGCCCGCCTCGACCGGGTCAGGGTAGGGCTCGCGGGCGGCCACCACCCCCACGCAGGCCCCCGCCACTGGCTCCGGGTCGGGAGCATCCAGCTGACCCTCCGCACTCTGCCACATGAGCGGCACCAGATCCCCCAGCAGGGGCAGTTGCACCTCGGTCTCGGGATCGCCGAAGCGGGCGTTGAACTCCAGCACCTGAATCTCCTGACCCACCAGCATCGCCCCGACATAGAGGCAGCCTCGGTAGGGGCTGCCTAGCCGGCGCATCTCGGCCAGCGTCGGCAGGACCACCTCCTGGCGAACCCTTTGGTTGAGCTCTCGCCACCCCCGGGGAGGCGCCGGAGCGTAGCTGCCCATGCCGCCGGTATTGCCGCCCCGGTCATGGTCGAAGGCCCTTTTGTAGTCGCGGGCCGGGGGCAGCATCACGGCCGACTGACCGTCACAGATGGCGAAGAACGAAGCCTCCTCGCCCGCCAGGCAGTCCTCGATCAAAACCCTCTCGCCCGCCACTCCCAACTCCCGTCGCAGCAGGAGCCCATCGAGCGCCGCCAGGGCCTCCTCCCCGGTCTTGCAGACGAAGGCCCCCTTGCCCAGCGCCAGGCCGTCCGCCTTGACCACGACCGGTGCTCCCCGCCGGCGTAGGTGCTCGACCGCCTGGGCGTGGTCGTCGAAGACGGCGAAGGCGGGGGTGGGGACCCCCAAGCGCTGCATCAGCTGCTTGGCGAAGCTCTTGCTGCTCTCGAGGCGACCGGCCTCCCGGTCCGGGCCGAAGCAGCGAATCCCCGCCCGCCCCAGCGCGTCTCCAACCCCGGCCGCCACGGCGGCGTCCGGGCCCAGGATCACCAGGTCGACCCGTTCCGATTGGGCGAGCGCGACCATCCCCTCGGCATCGGTCGCCGCCACCGCAAGGTTCTCACCGACCCTAAGGGTGCCGGCATTACCGGGGGCGCAGGTGACCCGATCGACCAACCGGCTGCGCTGACAGGCCCAGGCCAGAGCGTGCTCTCGCCCTCCGCCGCCCACCACCAGGACATGAAGCCGGGAGCCGTCTGGAGGTGCAGTCACTCCCACTCGATGGTCGAGGGGGGCTTGCTGCTGATGTCGTAGACCACCCGGTTCACCCCGGGGACCTCGTTGACAATGCGGCGGCTGATGTCGGCGAGGACGTCGTACGGCACCCTGGCCCAGTCGGCAGTCATGCCGTCTTCGGACTGCACGATCCGCACCGCCACCACGTTGGCGTAGGTGCGGAAGTCGCCCATCACCCCGACGCTGCTGATCGGGGTGAGGATCGCGAAGCTCTGCCAGACCCGGTGATAGAGGCCGCTGCGCTTGATCTCGTCGATCACCACCCAGTCCGCGCTGCGGACGGTCTCGAGCCGTTCTCGCGTCACCTCCCCAATGATCCGGATCGCCAGCCCCGGCCCCGGGAAGGGCTGGCGCTGGATCACCTCGTCGGGCATCCCCAGCGCCCGGCCGACCCGGCGCACCTCGTCCTTGAAGAGGTACCGGAGCGGCTCGACCAGCTGGAAGCGGAGGTCGGCCGGGAGGCCGCCCACGTTGTGGTGGGTCTTGATGGTGCGGGCGTTGGGCGTCTCGCGCGACGTCGACTCGATGACGTCGGGATAGAGGGTGCCCTGGGCGAGGAAGTCGATGTCCCCCAGCCGGCGGGCCTCGGTCTCGAACACCTCGATGAAGGTACGCCCGATCCGGCGGCGCTTCTCCTCCGGGTCGGTGACCCCGGCGAGGGCGGTGAGGAAGCGGTCGGTGGCGTCGACGTGGACCAGGTTGATGTGGCGTTGGTGGGACATGACCTCGACCACCCGCCGGCCCTCGTCGCGCCGGAGCAGCCCGTTGTCCACGAAGACGCAGGTGAGCTGGTCACCGACGGCCCGGTGCACCAGGGTGGCCGCCACCGCCGAATCGACCCCACCCGAGAGGGCGCAGAGGATGCGGCCGCTCCCCACCCGAGCGCGGATGTCGGCGATCGCCCTCTGGACAAAGGCGGCCGGCTCCCAGGTCAGCGAGCACTCGCAGACGCGGGTCAGGAAGTTGGCGAGGAGCTGCTTGCCCGCCGGGGTGTGGACCACCTCGGGGTGGAATTGGATGCCGAAGCGGCCCAGCGGACCGGCGAACGCCGCGTAGGGTGAGTTGAGCGAGTGGGCGATGGGCCGGAAACCCTCGGGGAGCCCGGTGATGATGTCGCCGTGGGACATCCACACCGCGGTCTCGGAGGGGATGCCCTCGAAGATCCCGGCCGTTTCGTCGATCTCGAGCTGGGCGGCGCCGTACTCGCGCCTGCTGGCGGGCTCGACCGCGCCCCCCAGGTCGTGAGCGAGCAGCTGCATCCCGTAGCAGATGCCGAGAATGGGGAGCCCCAGGTCGTAGATCGCCGGGTCGGGATGGGGTGCACCCTGCTCGTACACCGAGGCCGGTCCGCCGCTGAAGATCAGCCCTCTGGGGGCCCGGCGGCGGATCTCCTCGGCGCTGATGGTCCCGGGCACCAGCTCCGAGTAGACGCGGGCCTCGCGCACCCGCCGGGCGATGAGCTGGGCGTACTGGCTCCCGAAATCGAGAACGAGGACCCCGTCGTGCGCGGCCGGCTCCGGAGGCGGGGCGCCGGCCGCCGGCCTCAGGTCCGGGTTCGACGCCGGGCTCTGGGCCACGCCGGTGCCCATCGTCAAACCCCCATGCCCACGCGCTGCTCGCGCTGCTGCACCTTGCCCTCGGTCTTGATGGCGGGCGCGACCACCATCTCGGTCTCCTGGAAGTCGGAGATGGTGCGTGCGCCGCAGACCCCCATGGCGCTCTTCAGGGCGCCCACCAGGTTCATCGACCCATCGTCGACGTGAGCCGGGCCGAAGAGGATCTCCTCCAGCGAGCCCTTGATCCCGGTGCGGATGCGCGTCCCCCGGGGGAGGTTGGGGTCGGGGGTGGCCATCCCCCAGTGATTGCCCCGACCCGCGGCCTCCCGAGCCGAGGCGAACACCGAGCCGATCATCACGGCGTCGGCCCCCGATGCGAAGGCCTTGGTGACGTCCCCGCCCAGGCGCATCCCGCCGTCCGTGATGACCGCAACGTGCTCGCCGCTGCGACGGAGATGGTCGTCGCGCGCCGCCGCGCAGTCGCTGGTCGCCGTGACCTGGGGCACCCCCACGCCGAGCACCGCGCGGGTGGTGCAGGCGGCGCCCGGACCGACGCCGACCAGCAGCCCCTTGATACCGGTGTCCATCAGCTCGAGGGCGGTCGCGTAGTCGACGCAGTTGCCGACCACGACCGGGATGCTGAGCTGCGAGGTCAGCTCGCGGAAGGAGAGCTGCTTGTGGCCGCGGCTGATATGGCGTGCGGTGAGCACCGTGCCCTGGACCACCAGGCAGTCCGCGCCCGCCTCCTGGATGATCCCGGCACGGCGGGCGGCCTGGGCGGGGATGGTGGAGACGGCGCAGGGGCCGCCACCCTTCTTGATGTCCTCGATCCGCTGGCCGATCAGGCCGTCCTGGATGGGGGCCTGGTAGATCTTCTGGAGCAGGACGTTGACCTCGGCCGGAGGGGCGGCGGCGATCGCCTCGAGCACCTCCGACGGGTCCTCGTAGCGGCACTGGACGCCGTCCAGGTTGAGGACGGCCAGCCCGCCCAGCCGGCCCATCTCGACAGCGAACCCGACGTCAACCACCCCGTCCATGGCGGCCGCCAGAAAGGGGATGGCAAGCGTCATCCCGTCGAGGCGCATGCCGACCTCGATCTCGTCGGGGTCGATGGTCACCCGTCCGGGGACGAGGGCCACCTCATCGAATCCATAGGCCCGGCGGGCGCGCTTGGAGCGCCCCAGCTCAACCTCCATCTCGCCTCCCTCCGACCCCCCTTCTGGCCGGCCGCACGAGGCGCTCTCCCATCGCCGAATGGTACCAGAGGCCTCTCGAGCCCCGTCCCCCATCTGGTGGCAGCCGGGTCGTCCGAGCACAACATCTGGTGCCATGGGCAATGCCGACGCCCGGAGGGCAACGTGGCAGTGGGATGTCCGAGGCCGGCACGGCCACGAGGGGAGAGGCCCGCCTCCGCCGGCGTCAGGGAGTCAGGTGAGGAGGGCGCGCAGCACGGCGCTCGCCTCGGCGGTGCTCCGTGTCTTCTGCCGGAGCGACGCGGCGAGCACACGCATCCATGCCTCGAAGCTGATCTCGTCGGTCAACCCGTTGAGGACCTGGACCTCGCGGCAGACCAGCCCCTCCCGGGTCATCTCGGCNNGAGGCCAGCTTGCCGGCGAAGACCTGGAAGAAGACCCGGATGTCGCGCGACTCGGCGCGCAGGCTGGCCATGAGGGTGTCGATCTCGTCGTTCAGCGGGGTCAGGTCACTCACGGCGATTCGAGTATAGGGGGCGGTCGGGGGGCATCCGGCCGCCCCCGCCGGCGGGGGCGGAGACAGGGGTCAGGCGGCGGCGCCGGCCTCCGCGCGAGGCGGCTCCAGGGCGACGGCGAGCACGTCGTCGACGCGGCTCGCCAGGTGGAACTTCATGGCCGTGCGGACGCTCTCGGGCACGTCGTCGAGGTCCTTCTCGTTGCGCCGTGGCAGGATCACCTCCGTGAGCCCCATGCGGTGGGCGGCGAGCACCTTCTGCTTGACCCCGCCGATGGGCAGCACCAGCCCCTGCAGGGTGACCTCGCCGGTCATCCCCACGGTGCTCCGCACCGGGCGCCCGGTGAGCAGGCTGACGATCGCCGTGGTCATGGTCACCCCGGCCGAGGGGCCATCCTTGGGCACCGCCCCCTCGGGGACGTGGATGTGGAAGCCCTTGGCCGCGGCCTCGGCGCTGACCCCCAGGCGCTCGGCGTGGGAACGGACGTAGGAGAGCGCGATCTGCGCGGACTCCTTCATCACGTCACCCAGCTGCCCGGTCAAGGTCAGGTTGCCATCGGAACCGCTGGCGGCCGCCTCAACGAAGAGCACGTCGCCGCCTGCCCCGGTGACGGCCAGCCCGGTGGCCACCCCCGGAACCGCGGTCCTCTCCTCCACCTCATTGTCGAACTTGGGCCTGCCGAGATAGTCCCTGATCTGGTCAGATCCGACCTTAACTGGCGTGTCCACGGCGCCGGTGGCGATCCGGGTGGCCAGCTTGCGGGTGATCCGGCCCAGCTCGCGCTCCAGATTGCGGACCCCCGCCTCGCGGGTGTGGTCGGTGACCACCTTGAGGATGGCGNNCCGTCGAGCCGGATCAGCTCCATCCGGTCGAGGAGCGGCGCGGGGATGGTCTCCGAGACGTTGGCGGTGGGGATGAAGAGCACCTCGGAGAGGTCGAGGTCGACCTCCAGGTAGTGGTCCCGGAAGGTGTTGTTCTGGGCCGGGTCCAGCACCTCGAGGAGCGCCGCCGAGGGGTCGCCGCGCCAGTCGGCGCCGACCTTGTCGATCTCGTCCAGCATGA
>PKXE01000140.1 GCA_003132265.1 Candidatus Dormiibacterota bacterium
GCAAGGTCTTGGGGGAGGAGCGCCATCCGGAGCTCGGACGGGAGCGCCATCCGGCGGTGGCGGGCGGCAAACCCGAACAGCATCTCCTCGATACCGTCAGCGGCGATTCTCGGCGCGAACGGCGAAATCTCGGCCTGGGTCGCCAACTGAGCGTCCGCCCGGTGGATCTCAGTCTCGTGGGCCTGGCGCCGCGACCAGAAGGCGAGGGGGGAGGGCGCCGGCAGGAAGGCCCAGCAGCGGAGGTCTGGAGGCGCGGTGGCCAGTGCCTGCCGCAGCGACCGCTCGCCCCGCCGGAACCAGTCCAGCAGGGCCTCGTCGCCGGGATAGGAGGTCATCAGCCGTTCCTGCTCCTCCTTGGGCATCGGCTGGGACCTGCCGTCGGCCACGTGGGCCGTCGCCCAGCGGTGGACTCCCCCCAGGTGGCGCAACAAGTCGCGGACTTGCCAATTGGGGCAGGTCGGGACGGGNNTGACGCCCAGAGCTGGCTCCGGGGTCAGGGGCGTGTCCTCCAGGCCTGGCGCCACTCCTCGTCCAGGATCGCGTAGATCCAGTCGTCGGTCCACTCCCCTTTGACCCATTCGTTCTGGATGAGCTTGGCCTCCTGGCGCATGCCCAAGCGCTCCATCAGCCTGGCCGAGGGCAGGTTGCGGCCGTCGCAGTGGCCGAAGATCCGGTGCAGCTGCACCACCTCGAAGCCCAGCCGGAGCACCACTCGGGCCCCCTCGGCGGCCAACCCCCGGCCCTGAAATTCGGGGTGGAAAATGAACCCGATCTCGCCCTGCTGGTGCTCCAGACTGCGCAAGAATAAGCTGAGCGTCCCCGCCAACCGGTCCGACTCCCGCTCCACTGCGGCTAGGGTCAGGCACTGGTTGTCGGCCTCCAGGGCCGGTGTCGCCATCGCCGGCGCCAGCCACTGTTGGACCGCCTCCCGCTTCCGCGGCTCCCAGTACAGATACCTCGCCACGTCCGGGCGTGACTGGATCGCCAGCAGCTGCTCCAGGTCCGACTTGCGGAGGGTGCGGAGGGTCAGACGCTCGGTCTCGATCGGCGGGGAGAGCTGAGCCCCGGAACGCCATGCCGAGCGGATTGAGTTCACGGGCGGCATGGTGCTGTCCTGGAGTTGTACCAGAAGCGCCCCGGCCATTCGAACAGGTCGGATGCCCGGAGCGCACTGCCGATCGGGGCTGGGGCGATCACCCAGTCTGCGGGCAAGACCGCAGCTCCCAGGCAGCCTCAGCCCGGACGCTCGGTGAAGCTGAACCAGTGCCGGAATTGTCCCGACGCACGGCCTCGACTCCATTGGCGCGGTCGGCAGCCGGCTGGGTGAACTCGACCCCGCGGGCGGCCAGCCGGGCGTGGTCGCCGCGGCAGTCGGTGGTGGTCATGACCCCCGGGCTCAGAGCACCCTTGGCCACTAGGTCCCGGACCAGCCGGGCCGTCTCCTCATCCAGCATGGAGTGGGCCGGGTCCATGAGCAAGAGCTCCTGGCTGGAGCTGCCCTGAGGCCGGACGGTGAGCCAGCGCATGCCGTTCTCCAGTTGGATGTCGTTGGTCAGCTCGCAGCCCAACTGTTCGGTGTAGAACTCCTTGGCCGCATCTTGGTCCAGAACCCAGACCGATACCAGTGAGATGCCGGTGATCATGGATGTTCCTCCTTGCCGAGGCACTGTGGCTGGAGCGACAAGATAGACGCTGCGGACCGCGGTTGGCTTCTTCAAACTGCCTTGGCCTGGTCTCGCCGGTCGCCAAGCGCCACCGTGACCTGCAGGCGGTCGCCGACCCGGCGCCCCCGAGTCCCCTGTTCCGCGGGCCCTATCGCCCGACCAGTCTCGGGGTTCGGTCAGGAACATTGGTGGAGCGAAGGGGATTCGAACCCCTGACCTCTGCCGTGCGAGGGCAGCGCTCTCCCAGCTGAGCTATCGCCCCGACGGCGACCCAGTATATCGGGGGCTGGTCTGCGTCGAACGCGCCAAGTAGCCCGGGAAGGGTCAGGCGGCGCGCCGCGCCCATCTGGTCTTCTTCAGCATCTTCTTGTGCTTGTGCTTGCGCATCTTCTTGCGCCGCTTCTTGATCACCGATCCCACGAAGAAGAAGACCTCGAAAAAGCCCTGAGGCAACTGAACGGGGCCAAGGTGCGAGAACACCATCGGCCCATTACCCGACTAGTCTACTTGGAGGGAATTCACAGCGTCAAACTGAGCGGGGTCCACGGGAGGCGGCATGGAGATACTCTGGGCGCCCTGGCGGATGGCCTACATCGAGCGGGACCAGCCGAAAGGGGGGGAGGAGAGCTGCATCTTCTGTGACGCGGCGAGGCCCGATGGCGGCCACTCGGACCTGCTGATCCACCGAACGGAACTCGCGATCTGCATGCTCAACCGCTATCCCTATAACCCTGGTCATGTGATGGTGGCTCCCCATCGCCATGGTGGTGATCTGGCCGAGCTAGGGCAGACAGAGCTGGTAGCGGTTATGGAGGAACTGAAACTGGCGACCCGGGTACTGCAGCAGGAACTCAAGTGTGAGGGGCTCAACGGTGGCTGGAACCAGGGCAGGGCGGCGGGAGCCGGGATCGAGGACCATCTCCACTTCCACCTGGTGCCGCGCTGGAACGGCGACACCAACTTCATGCCGATCCTGGCTGACGTCAAGGTGATCCCGGAGCATCTGGAGGCCACGGCGGCCAAACTCCGAGATGCTTTCCGGCGTGAGGTGGTCGCCCCAGGCCAGTAGGCCGGGCAGACCGTGGTCGGAGCGTTTTCGTCCGACCGCTCGTCGCCTTCTCCCGCGCCGGCCCGGCCGGTTCGAGGGGCGCCCGGCTGAGGTGGCCCGGTCGCTCTACCCGGTCCGCACCGCCGCCCACTGGATAGCCACCCGGCCTTGGGCGGCTTGGAAGGGCCGCAGCGTCGGCAGTCCCGGCGGCGCCGGCAACAGCGACCGGTGAGCAAAATAGCCCGCT
>PKXE01000114.1 GCA_003132265.1 Candidatus Dormiibacterota bacterium
CGATGGCTGTAGGAATCCGCCTCAAGCTCACTGGCGTCACCGCCGAGCAGATGGACAAACTCAATGCGGCGATCGACCCGGACGGAAATCCTCCGGATGGACTCATCTTTCACTCGTCCGGTCCGGTGGAAGGCGGTTGGGGCGTTCTCGACTTCTGGAAGTCCCGTGAGCACTTCGACCGGTTCTCCGAAGACCGCATCGGACCTGGGATGGCGGCCGCAGGCCTTGCAGGGGGTCCACCGGAGATTCACGAGTTCCCCGTGCACGAGCACTTCCCCCGCTAGCGACACCAACCCACGACGGGGCGGTAGCGGCGCCAAGAAGGAGCGGGACGCCCGGAGGAAGGCCGAGCTGGACGCCAGCTTTAGGACAGAGGTCATGTCCTACCGAAGCAAGCGGGCCCTAGAGAAGGACGCTCAGCTTAGGTACGCCGACCGCTGGCGAATGGAGGCCCAGAGTCAGCAGCCAAGCCGGGCTATGGTCGGCTCCAAGGAGGGCCCGATATGGCTGAGCGCCGCACCGGCCGCACGGCCATCCCCATCACCACCCGCCGCCGGTACCGCTCATCCTCGGGCCAGCTCCGGGTTCAGCTGGGCCGGTGCGAATGTGGAGCAGAGGTGATCCGGGCCCTCTCGGCGATGCTGACCGGGAACCTGCTCCTGGACGCCGAGCCCGTGACCGAGAGCCGCCTGCTGACCCTGCTCCTGGTCGGCAGCAAAGGAACGCGCTCCCGGCTAGCCTGTCGAGTCCTCGGGCCCTTTGAGGTTGATGACCGACTCGCCAAAGGGGACCTCTTCAGGGAGCACCCGTGCGAGGGGCAAGTGGCGCCTATCGATCGAGAGGCAGACCAACCGCCGTCCGGAGCTCCGCCAACAGATCAGGGTTCCGGTACGGGAGCTGGAGCGCCTCCGCCAAGGCCAGAGCATTGATCGGTCCCTGGGAGTTGTTGTTGGTGTTGATGGCGACATGGACCGACTCTGCGAGTTCGGCCAGCAACCGCACGTTGGCGGTGATCTCGTCGATCTCGGTAGCCGGGTAGACATAGTCGAAGCGGTGCCCCGTCTTCTCCACTCGCTTGTACCAGGTGCCAGCGTTCCGGCCATGTAGCCGGAGCATGGCCAGCTTCGGGGTGGTCACGGCCACCACGCGGCTCATGGTCCCCGTGCCGTGCTGGGGTTCGTCGACACAGCAGTAGGTAAGCTTGGCCTCGGAGAGGAGATCGACGACGCGCTCCCACGTCTCACTTTCTCCCCACTCCCGGTTGCGGAACTCGATCGCGACCTGGTCGTCGGGGTGCCGCTCGCGGGTCTTCACCAGCTCGTCGAAGCTGGCCGGGCTTGGCTTGAACCACGGCGGCCACTGGTACAGGATCGCCCCCAGCTTGCCGCTCTCCCGGATCGGATAGAGGGCGTTCTCAAAGTCCCGAATCGTGGCCTCGGAGGGCGGAACGGGCACCCCGTCCTGGCGCTCGTGGAGGGTCATGGACTTGTGGGCCTTGATTCCCATCACGAAGTGATCCGGGGTTCTCTGCGCCCAGCCGGCCGTCACCTTCGAGCCGGGCACGTGGTAGAAGCTGGAGTCGATCTCGACGTAGGGGAAGCGCTTGGCGTACCAGCTGAGCCTCTCGGTGCCGGTGACCCCGGGTGGGTAGAACGGCTCGTGGTCCGTCCACGAGGCGGTGCCGATCAGGATCTTTCCGGGCATTCTGGGATTGTCGCTCCGAAGGGCGCACCCCTACCGCCCGAAGGCGTTCAGAGAGGCGTGCTAGATATGAGCTGTGATTACCTTCGCCACCACTTCTACGAGCACTCCTCGCCCGATTCCGGCTACTGCCTCCGCTGCGGTTCTCAGGCGCGACTTCTGCGCAGGATCGGACTCTCTGTCGGCAGCTTCTTGCAGCGCGGCCAGGAGCCGGGCAGAAATGTTCTCAGGAGTTGGCCACTGCCCCACCGCCCGTCGTGCTTCAGACGTCACGCCCACGACCATCACAGCGCCAGGGCCGGGCCTGATGGCCCCCTGGAGGACCACATAGTCGTCCTTCAGGGCGACGAGCGCCTCAAACACATCTTGCGGCTCCCACTTCACGCGCTCGGCGATCTGCCAGACTTGAACCGCCGGCGCGTGGCCGGGCTCGCTGAGAAGGGACACGGTCGCCGCTAGGACAGGTAGGTCTCGCCCGTACCAGGTGGGTTCAACCGCCATGTCGGGCTTCTGGGTTGGTCGTCACGGCCGCCGCGTCTGAATCATTTGGCGGACCAGCTTCCGCTCGAACTCGGCCAGCGCCCTTTCGATCATCTGCTGGACCTGCTGCACTTGGGTTGGGTTCAGCCGAGGGTTGCCGTCACCCACACCGTCACTCACGCGCTCCGTCGCCTTTGGCATCGATGTCCCTCCTCCTCTGGCCGGGTCCCACTTTGGGACTGAGAATGATGCACTCCTCGGCGAATTGTATGTCCCTGGAACGAAGGGCCCTCGGTACGCCGACCGGCCCCCGCTATAGGATCTGCGGACGGCCGTCGGAGCCGTTCGGGCCGCACCTTGCCCTCCTCGCCGGCTTCCTCCAACTCCGCCGGCCACAAATGGCTACCAGGATCGGGAGACACTTTGCAGCAGCTAAAACAGGAGCAAGCCGAAGGCGGCCGTCGCCACATCCAGCCCCAAGCCCAAGAGGAGGATCGGGCAGCCGCAGCATCCCGTGGTGGCGATCAGCCGAGCGTTACGCCGGTTACGTCGCGCCTTCAGCTTTCGTTCGAAATACTCCTCGGTCGCGCTCTGCTTCGACACGGTCACCCTTCCCTTGTCAGCCCGTGTAGAGCGTGGCGTGCAATACCGCCGCGTATTTGGGGCACTTGTGACGTTTCCATGGGTCACGCGCGGCCTGGGAGGGCAGGGCAGAGGCCACCGAGGCTGAGCTTGGCGAGAGCGATTAGCGCCGCGGGATAGTNNCGGATGATGAGGCGGATCTTCTGGTTGCCGCTTTCGACCCGGGCGTTGGACAGGCCGTAGCGAAGGGCGGCGGCGAGATCGAGCCGGCCGGATGAGGGAGCGGTCCCCAAGGAAATCATTTCGGACTGCAACCAATCCACCTCAAGGTCGGGCTGTAGCGGGCAGTTCGGCACCATCTCAAGGCGGCGCGAGCGGAAGCGCCAGGCCCCGGCCTAGTCTGCCGTGGGGTGGCGGGTCAGCTTGACGAGTTGTGCTCCCACAACTGCCAGGCTGAGGACCGTGAGCACGGCGAGACCCCACTTGATGCTCGCTGGGATCTTGCCCTGGCGCGGCGGCGGGTACACGGCTCTGGCGATGGTTGCAGAGGTCCAGCCGCTCACCCATCCAATGAAGGACAGGAGGACCACGTGCCGAGTTTTATCGTCTGCCCGAGTTCCCACGAAGATCCATATCACCGCCCAGACGATGGCACAGCCGAAGCTGTAGGCGGTGTAGGTCCGCGTCTTCTCCATACCCCCGGAGTCTAAGCGCGGCGCCCGAGTAGGGGCACTTTGCCGCGCACCCGGGGTCAGCCTGAGAACACGATGGCGACGACGCTCACCAACCGGAACGATTCCCTTCGGGACCGGCACCTCAGACAGAGGCCTATGAAGGGTGGCGCATTCGGGCGGCTGGAGTGACCACCCGTAACGTATGGTGGGTTCACTACGTCTTTCGTGGTGTCGCGGAAGGGCGTACAGAACGGAGGCGGCTCCAGGTGCAAAGCCGGGCGTTGGTGCTGGCGGTCAGCCTGGTTGGCGTGACCCTCATAGCAGCATGTGGCGCCACCGTGCCCAGACCACGACCCAGCCCAAGCCCGACGTTCGCTCCCTCTCCGAGCCCGACTTCGACCCCGTCCGTGCCGGGCTTCCTGGCCGCGTCGGTCACCTTCGTGTCCTCGCAGGACGGCTGGGTCCTTGGCACTACCCCGTGCGGCGCCTCGTCGTGCCTCGCGATAGCGCGCACCCAGGACGGCGGCGGCACCTGGACCTCTCTCAACCCGCCGCCCACCACCTTCTCAGCCGGGACCGCGTCGACCGGGGTTGACGGCATCCGCTTCGCCAACTCCCTGGACGGCTGGGTCTACGGGCCCGACCTTTGGGCCACTCAAGACGGAGGCAACACCTGGACCCGCATCACGCTGCCGGGCTGGTCGGCGCCGACGTTCGAGGATCTCGAGACCGCGGCAGGTGTGGTGCACGCGGTGTTCCTGGACACCGACCAGGATGTGGCCGTCAGGATCGCGACCAGCCCGGTTGCCTCCAATTCCTGGCAGGTCTCTCCCACNNGGGGAGCGCTGGCTGGATTCTGGAGGACGACCGAGTGGTGGTTGGCGGTGCTCACCTGGTCGGGAGTGACTGGGAATCGTGGCAGCCGCCGTGCACCCAGGTGAATGGGCCGGCGGCCCTCGCCGCCTCCAGCTCCCAAGACCTGATCGCCGTCTGCGACCAAGGCGTCTGGGGACCGGCGAGTCCGATGGGCTTCCGAGCTTGGGTCTCCGTCAACGGCGGCGCATCGTTCAGCCTGCTGCCGACCGCGGTGCCAGCCACGATAGTCTCTGATATCCCCGGGTCTCTCGCCAGCCTGGCTCCCAGCGTCGTAGCGGTGGCGAATGCCTCAGATATTCTGGCCACGTTCGATGGGGGCACGACCTGGACGACCGTCTACATAGGCCCCGCCAGCCAACGCATCGACTACCTGGGCTTCACCACGACGACCCAGGGCGTCGCCATCGAGCTCGAGAGCCCGATTTGCAGCAACAGTGGTTGCACCAGTCCCGCAGGCAGGCTGCTCATGACCCACGACGGCGGTCACGAGTGGGCC
>PKXE01000188.1:0-1388 GCA_003132265.1 Candidatus Dormiibacterota bacterium
GAAGTTGCCCAGCATCTCGAAGAAGGTGTCGTGGCTGAGATCACCGACCGCATCGATGTCAGTGGTGCGGAAGGCCTTCTGACAAGACGTCAACCGCGCTTGCGGCGGCACCCTTTGGCCCAGGAAATAGGCTTTGAAGGGCACCATGCCAGCGCTGACCAACAGCAGGCTGGGATCGTCGCGGGGAATCAGCGGCGCGCTGGGAACCCGGAGATGGCCGTGCTGCTCGAAATAGTTCAGAAACTCAGTGCGGATTTGTTGACTTAGCAATGCCCATAGTCCAAGCGGGATCGGCCGGATTCTAGCGGCTCGGCCGCTTGGCCGACGGCGCCCGTACTACTCGGGCAGCTCGCGCTTGAGTTGCGCCAGCGCCGCCCGTTGCAGGCGGCTGACGTGCATCTGACTGATCCCCAGCCGCCGGGCCACCTCAGTCTGCGGGAGCTGCTCGACAAAGCGCAGCACCATGATCTCGCGCTCTCTCGGGGTCAGGTGGCGCATCGCCCCGGCCAGCATGTTCTGGAGCTCGATCCGGCCGAGGTTCTCGTCCTCCGCCCCCAGCTTGTCGCCCAGCTCCCCCCCTTCCTCGTCCCCTTGGCCGATCGGAGATTCCAGCGACAGCGCTCGCTGAGCCGGCCCGGCCTCGAGCGCTTGGAGGACCTCGTCAGGCTCCAGCTCCAGCCGGGCGGCGATCTCGGGAACGGTCGGGCCCCGCCCCAGCTCCTGGCTCAGCTCCTGCTGGGTGCGCACCACCCGGGCGTAGGTCTCCTGGAGCCGGCGCGGCACCCGCACCGCCCAGCTCTTGTCCCGGAAGTACCGCTTGATCTCGCCCAGGATGGTCGGGGTGGCGAAGGTCGTGAACTCCAGGCCGAGCCCGGGGTCGAAGCGATTGATCGCCGCGATCAGCCCCAGGTAGCCGACCTGCTCCAAATCTTCCAGGGGCTCCCCGCGGCCGGCAAAGCGGCGGGCCAGAGAGTGCACCAGGGCCGTGTACTGGTGCACCAGCTCCTCCCGCACCTTCGGGTCGCGCGTCTTCGCGTACTCAACAAAGAGCCGCCGCTGTAAATCACGATCGAAGCGGGGGGGAGTTGACCCCGCCTCGGTCAACGCCGGCGGTACTTGGCCAGGCGGACCCGCACGAGCCCGTCACCCGCCGCCTGGAAGTCCACGTCGTCGGCGAAACAGCTGAGCATCGAGATGGCGAGATTGAGGGCCTCAGAGGTGGCGAGGGTGGTGGCTGCCACTCTCGGGCCGGCTTCCAGTTGGGGTCGGGGCTTGGTGCCAAGCAACCGGACCTCCACCCGTAGCGCATCCTCTTGGACCTGGAAGTTGATCCGCACCTTCGCATCCACCATCCCGGCCGCGACGGCGGCCCGGATGGTGTGCTCACA
>PKXE01000188.1:1435-3882 GCA_003132265.1 Candidatus Dormiibacterota bacterium
CAGATGGGCCCGGTGGCTCCCGCCAGCTCTGGGCTCCGATCCCTCGAACACCAGGTGGGTGCGCTGCACGCGACCTTCCATATCCTCTCTAGGAGGCTCGTGGGCCGTCGGCGGTATTGGCGCTCCCGAGAAATCAACACTAGGGTCGGGTGCTTGTGTCCGGCGGGGCCCCGGGCCCGGCCCAACCGTAGCACGGCTCACTTGGTAGGTGTCTCCGCGGAGCCGCCCACCTTGGGCGCCAACCTCAACCCAACCTCGGCCAGCTGCTCCGGCAGCACAGCGGTGGGCGCTCCGGTGAGCGGATCGGACCCGGTTTGAGTCTTCGGAAAGGCAATCACCTCGCGGATGGACGGCTCCCCTACTCCCAGCATGACCATCCGGTCGATCCCGGCTGCGAAGCCGCCGTGGGGTGGCGCGCCGTAACGGAAGGCGGAGATGAGGAATCCGAACTTCTGCTGAGCCTCCTCCGGAGTCAGCCCCAGCGCGGCGAAGATCGCTTGCTGCTGCTCTGGTCGGGTTATCCGGAGCGAGCCGCTGCCCAGCTCGACCCCNNGGCCAATCATCAGAATGGGGCTGGGTGAATGGGTGATGCATGGGGCTCAGGCCGCCGTTGGCGGCTCTCTCGAAGAGGGGGAACTCGGTGATCCAGAGGAAATCGAAGCGGCCCTCTGGGATCCACCCAAACCGGCGAGCGGCGTGGAGCCGGACCGCCCCCAAAGCGGTGAGCGCTACCTGGTCCGGGCCTGCAGTGAAGCAGACGCAGTCGCCCTCCTCGACCCCAAGCCGCTCGGTCAGCGCGACCAGTTCTGCCTCGGAGAAGAACTTCGCGATCGACCCCTCGTACTGTCCCGCTCGGCGCCACAGGTAGGCGAGGCCGAGCGCCCCGTAGGTGCGCGCCACCTGCAGCCAATCCCCCTCCAGCTCACCCCTGGTCAGCTCCCCACCGCCAGGCACCCGCAGCGCCCGGATAGTGCCCTTGGCCTCCAGCGCACCGGCGAAGACCCGGAACGAGGTGGCCCGGAAGACTTCAGACACGTCCTGCAGCTCGTGCCCAAACCGGGTGTCGGGCTTGTCTGAGCCGAAGCGCTCCATCGCCTCCCGGTACGGTAGTCGGGGCCAGGGTGTTGGCACCGGCATCCCGAAGGCGGCCTCCCAGGCGACCGAGATCATCGCCTCCAGGACCTCATAGATCTCCTCCTCGTCGACGAAGGACATCTCGAGGTCTAGCTGAGTGAACTCAAACTGCCGGTCGGACCGGAGGTCCTCATCGCGCCAGCAGCGGGCGATCTGGAAGTAACGATCAAAGCCGGCCACCATTGAGAGCTGCTTGTAGAGCTGGGGCGACTGTGGCAAAGCCCAGACGTGGCCCGGCCACATCCGGCTCGGCACCATGAAGTCCCTCGCCCCCTCGGGGGTGCTCGGGATCATGGTGGGAGTCTCGATCTCGACAAAGCCCATGCGGTCGGCCTCATCTCGCAGCCGCTTGATGAAGCGATGCCGAGCTCGCAGGTTGTGCTGCATTCGCGGCCGGCGCAGGTCCAGATAGCGGTACTGGAGGCGGACTCGCTCATCGGCCTCCGCCTCGTCGGCTGTTCCCAGTGGCATCGCCTCGGCCTGGGCGAGCACCTCGCAGCTGTCGACCGCGACCTCCACCGCCCCGGTGGGCAAGTTAGGGTTTTCACTACCCTCGGGACGTGGCTCCACAATGCCCTCCACCCGCAGCACCCACTCGAGGCGGCATCTCTCGGCGACCTCCTGGGCCTGCGGGGAGCGGGCCGGGTTGAAAACCAGCTGGACCACCCCGGTGTGGTCGCGAAGGTCAATGAAGGTGAGACCGCCATGGTCGCGACGGTGGTTGACCCATCCGGCCAGCAGCACTCGATGACCTCGATCGGCCAGGTTCACCGTGCCGCACATCCGCCTGCCTCTCACGAGTGCACCTCGCCGCCGGCTGTCGCCTGCTCCCACTCGCGAACCTGCAACGACACCTCCTCCGGCCGCACCGTCAGCTGCTCGCCGGTGCTGAGCCGCCGGAGCGTCACCCGCTGGGCCTTTACCTCCTCGTCGCCGAGGAGCCCCACCGCCCCAGCCCCGCTGCGTTCGGCGGCCCGCATCTTGCCCTTGAGGCTCCGGCGGCCCACGTCACTGAGAACCGTCAGGCCATCGCGGCGCAGCTTCTGGGCCAAGTCGATCGCCAGGGGCACGGCCGTCGGCTGCGCCGAACAGACCACCACCTGCGGCGTGGCCAGGGATGGGCCGGGCGGAGCCAGCATCACCACCCGCTCCAAACCGGCCGCGAAACCCACCCCGGGGGCAGCTGGATAGCCCAGCAGCTCAGAGAGCCCGTCGTAGCGCCCCCCCCCGAAGAGGGCGTTCTGGGCGCCGAGCAGGTCCTCGTGCCAGACCTCGAAGGTGGTCCGGACGTAGTAGTCGAGGCCCCGCACCAG
>PKXE01000188.1:3969-12887 GCA_003132265.1 Candidatus Dormiibacterota bacterium
GCATCCCCGATGCTGTTGAGCTGCAGACTGATCCCGCCCAAGCCGAGTTCGCTGAGCCAGTCCCAAGCTACCGCGATCACCTCGGCGTCCAGCTCGGCCTCGCCGTCGCCAACCGCCTCCACCCCGAACTGGTGGAACTGCCGGTAGCGACCTCGGCCCGGCCGGTCGTAGCGGAACATCGGGCCCGCGTAGCTCAGCCGGACCGGCGGGGGCAGCTCGCGCAGCGAGGACTCACCGAAAGCCCGCAGGACCGGAGCTGTGCTCTCAGGCCNNTCTGTCGTGTCCCCGACTCCTCTGGTGAACAGCTCGGTCGCCTCAAAGATGGGAGTTGCGATCTGCCGGTACCCAAAACTGCTGGCCACCCGCATCCCGACCTCGGTAGCCCGGGCCATGGCCGCCAGGCGGTCGGGAAGGAGGTCTTCGGTTCCGCGCGGCCGCGAGATCGGGGACATCGAAGTGGCAGTGTAATTGCCTGGACCAGCGCCGACCTCCGATCACAGGCAGCTCAGCCGACCTCTCGCATCACCTGCTGGACGTCGCGCACCCCTTCCAACCGCTCCAGGAGTCGACTCAGTTCGGTNNGCCTCAATCCGCAGCCGGATTGGATAGACCTGACGGCTGCCCTCGTCCCACTCCACCTCCACGATCCTCTGCGGGTCGGTGGCGTGGCGCATGTTGACGCAATCCTCCCGGTGCACCGTGACCCCCCGGCCCCTGGTCACGTAACCGCGGATCGGTTCGCCGGGGACCGGTTTGCAGCAGCGCGCGATGTTGGTCATCAGATCCGCCAGGCCGGCCACCTTGACCCCACCGCTCGGAGAGGAGCGGGAAATCAGCGGGATGGCACTAGCCGGGGCCGGAGCCGCAGCACCCGCGCCGGCCTCCTCACGCGCCGCCCACTTCAGCACCACCGTCCGCGCCGCCACCTCTCCATAGCCGATCGCGGCGAAGAAGTCGGTGAGGTCGGGGATCCGGAACTCCTTGGCCAGATCGAGCAGGCGCTGCTGGGGGACTGTGTTCAGCTGGACCCCCCGCATCCGCCGCAGCTCGCGGTCCAACAGCTCTCGCCCTCGGGCGACGTTCTCCTCACGCCGCTCCCGCTTGAACCATTGGCGGATCTTCTCCCGCGCGCTGCTCGTTTTGGCGAAGTTGAGCCAGTCTCGGCTCGGTCCATGACGCTCCGACCGGGTGGTGAGGATCTGGACGATGTCCCCGTTCTGGAGCAGGTAGTCCAGCGACACCATCCGCGAGTTGATCTTGGCGCCGAGGCAGCGGTGGCCTACATCGGTGTGAATCCGATAGGCGAAGTCGATCGCGGTGGCCCCGGCAGGGAGCGAGAGCACATCGCCCTTGGGGGTGAATACGAAGACCTCGTCCTGGAAGACGTCGAGCCGGACATGCTCGACGAAACGCTCGGCGTCGAGCACCTCCTTCTGCCATTCCAACAACGAGCGGAGCCAGCTGAAGCCCTCGTCCAGCCGCTGGTCGGAGCGGGTCCCTTCCTTGTAGTGCCAGTGAGCCGCAATGCCCTCCTCGGCGGTCCGGTGCATGTCGCGGGTGCGGATCTGGATCTCCACCGGCTCGCCCCCCTCCCCGACCACCGTGGTGTGCAAGGACTGGTAGCCATTCCCTTTTGGCATGGCGATGTAGTCCTTGAAACGCCCCGGGATCGGCTTCCAGAGCGCATGGACCACCCCGAGCGCCCCGTAGCAGCCGCGGATGTCGTCGCAGATCACCCGGAGCGCGACCAGGTCGTAGATCTCTCGGATCGTCTTCCCGTCCTGCTGCATCTTGCGGAAGATGCTGGTGAGGTTCTTTGGCCTCCCGACCACCTCGGCGCTGATCCCCGCCTCCGCCAACTCCGCCTCCAGGCGCTGACAGGCCTGCTCTAGCGCCACCACCCGCTGCCGGCGCCGCAGGTGAACCTCTTGGCGCACCCGCTCGTAGTTGTCGTGGTCAAGGACCGAGAAAGAGAGGTCCTCCAGTTCGGCCTTCATCTGCCAGATCCCCAGTCGGTGGGCGAGCGGGGCATAGATGTCCATGGTCTCCTGGGCGATCCGGCGCTGGCGCTCCTCGGGGAGGGCGGCGATGGTGCGCATGTTGTGCATGCGGTCGGCCAGCTTGATCAGGACAACCCGCAGATCCTCGGCCATGGCGATCAGCATCTTGCGGATGTTTTCGGCTTGGACCTGAGCCTGACTGTGGAGTTTGATCCGACCCAGCTTGGTCACCCCGGCGACCAGCTTCTCGACCGTGGCGCCAAACTCCTCCCGGATCTGTTCGGCCTCGATCGGAGTGTCCTCGACGACGTCGTGAAGCAGGGCCGCCGCCAGGGCATCGGTGTCGAGGTGAAGGTCCGCTAAGAGGGCAGCAACGGCCAGCGGGTGAGTGATGTAGGGCTCGCCGGAAAGGCGCAGCTGACCCGCGTGGGCCGCCTCAGCGACCCGGTACGCCCGCCCCAGCGTGGCAACCTCGCTCTCCCCTAGGTAGCTGAGGCGGGGGAGCAGGTCCTCGAACTGCATGCCCAATTCAGTCATTCTAGGTGGGCGAGGTGAGATTGACTTCGGCGCCGGCCCCGAGCAGCCGGTCTATACTCGATGCAGTGGCAGTTCCAACTGACAACGAAGAGGGGAGCGTCTACCCGGAAGCTCACGGTGGAGATGCCCCCAGGGTCCTGGGGGACCTTCAGACGCCGATGAGGATGACCCGGACCGGGTGGCTCATCGCGGCCATGCTGATCTTCGCCGCCCTGTCGTTCTTCATCGTCGTGGTCTGCCTCGGAGTCGATAACTCCTAAGGCCGTCCGACCCAGGACCTCAACGGGCGAGGACGGCGACGCCCGCCGTCCCGAGGAAGAAGACGAACAGATAGAGCATCGAGAAACGGAAGAGCTGCCGGGCCCAACGCATTCCCGACGCCTCTCGAAGCACCAGGATGCTGAGGGCAATGAACGGAGCCCCCAGGAGTAGGGCTACCGCTAGCTCCGCTGGCCCCAGCCAGATGGCCAAGCTGCAACTGAAGGCCACCAAGGCCAGGGTATAGCCCAAGATGCTGGTACGGGTCCTCCGAATCCCCACCACGACGGGCCGCATCGGGACGGAGACCGCCGCGTAGTCCCGCCGCACGATCAGCGACAGCGCCCAGAAGTGCGGTGGGGTCCACAGAAAGACCAGGGCAAAAAGCGCCAGCCCCAGCGGACCCACCCCATGGGTGACAGCCGCCCAGCCGACCAAGGGAGGGACTGCCCCCGCAGCACCACCGATGACAATGTTCGACTTGGTGGTGCGCTTCAGCCAGAACGTATACACAAAGACGTAGAAGGCCCCGCCCGCCGCGGAGAGTAAGGCGGCCAAAGGGTTCACCAAGATGAAGAACAGCAGGAACGCCAGGATGCTCAGGCCTACCCCGAAGGCCAGCGCCCCCTCGGGCCGAATTCGGCCGGACGGCAGAGGGCGGTGGCGGGTCCTCCCCATGACTGCGTCGATGTCACGGTCGAACCAGCAGTTGATCGTCGCGGCCCCACCTGATGCGCAGGCTCCGCCGGCCAGCGCGGCGGCACTAAGGCCGAGTCCCGGCCATCCGCGCGCGGCGATCACCATCGCCAGAAACTCGGTGACTAGCAGGAGACTCATGACGCCGGGCTTGGTGAGGCTGAGGTAGTCGGACGCCAGCGCGCCGAGCGCCCGTCGCGAGGCGAGCGCCTCCGGGTGTCCCCAGGCGCCTGCCGGCGCAGTCACAGGAGCACTCGCGTGCGCCGCTGGAACCCTCTCTACAGTCGAGTCAGCGATGGGGAACGACCTCCCGCAAATCTCGCGTGCCTGCCGCGGCGGCCCCGCCCGCCCATCGGACCCCCATCTTCTCAGACCGGTCGTCGTCGGACGGGGCCCCACCCAGCCGACTACCCCCCGTGCCACCCCGCCGATCCGTGCGCACGAGGATCCTGGCTACAGGAAGTAGCAGACCACCCACGCCAGCCCGACGACCGAGCCGAGGAACAGCGCGAACATCCCGTAGGAGTGCGCCAGGGCCGAGATCGGCGTGGCGACCTCCTCCACCGCATCCGGACCCGGCATGGCGATGGGGTGCGTTGCCTCGTAGCCGGCCCGGTTCGCCAGGCTCAACACCCAGAGGGCCAGGCCGACAACCTCGATCGAGACCACGATCTGCAGCGTGAAGAAGACGCTGGCGTAAGCCCCGCTGTCGATCCCGTAGCCCACGTGCGAGAGCTGCCAGATGTTCACGACCACCGAGGCGATCAGCAGCACCGCCGCTAGGCGACCAATGTTCGTGAAGGAGGCCAGCG
Source organism: Candidatus Dormiibacterota bacterium (assembly GCA_003132265.1). Lineage (GTDB taxonomy): Bacteria > Chloroflexota > Dormibacteria > Aeolococcales > Bog-877 > Bog-877. The sequence goes on from PKXE01000188.1 coordinate 8,273, forward strand.
TTTGCTGGCTCTTCAGGTGTTTGAGGCCCGACTGCGCCAACAGAACGGCGATCGCAGCCAGCCCGAAGACCACGGCCCCCAGTACCTGATTGGGGGGATGAACCCCCTTCGGCTGCCACGCGTTGCCAAAGTTCGCCTGCTGGAGAAAGAAGAAGGCGAAGAAGAACGGCAGTACGAAGAAGAAGTTCGCCCCGATCAGCAGCCAGGTCCCTACCAACGGGATCCGGGCCACCTGCTCCGGGGTATGGGAGCGCGTGCCGCGGCGCAAACTGCCTGTCGCCGACGTGTTGTCAGAAATCATCTGGATATCGTCCTCAGAGGGCCGGAGCTGGCGCGGGCAAGTATCCACCTTCGGGCCACTCGGCTACCGGGGGTGCATTGACGTCGTCGTAGGCGTAGGAGTCCGAGAGAATGATGGGGATCCGGTCGAAGTTGTCAGCCGGAATCGGCGTCGGCAACTGCCATTCGAGCGAGCGGGACTCCCACGGGTTGACCGGAGCACGCTGCTTCTGGAAAGCCCACGAGTAGATGAGGTTGGCGAACCAGATCAGATTTGACAGGCCGAACAGGAACCCGTTCACGGAGATCCAGACGTTCAGTCCGTGAAGCTCTGCAGCGTAGACCGGACTGCGCCGCACCTGGCCCAAGTAGCCGGCTGCAAACATCGGCAAGAACGTGGTGTTGAAGAAGATGAGCGCCGTCCAGAAATGCCACTTGCCCAGACGCTCGTTGAGCATCTTGCCGGTGATCTTTGGGAACCAGAAGTAGCTCGCCGCGTAGAGCGCGAAGATCTCGCCACCCACGATCGTGTAGTGGAAGTGACCGACTACGAAGAAGCTGTCATGCAGGGTTGTGTTCAAGGGCACATCAGACAAGAAGACACCCGTCAGTCCGCCGATTAGGAAGTTGAACATCACGGCGAGGGCGAACAGCATCGGCAACTTCAGCCGCAGCTTTGCCTTCCACAGGGTTCCCAAGACGTTGAGGAACATCACCCCAGTCGGAATCGAGATCAACTCGGTCGCGGTCATGAAGAACGGGCGCAGTCCGGGCGCGATCCCACTGGTGAAGATGTGGTGATTCCAGACAAACCAACTCATCAGCGACACACCGAGCATGCCTGCAACGGCGAACCGATATCCGAATAGCGGCTTTCGAGCAAAGACCGGGATGATCTCCAACACCACCCCGAATGCCGGCAGGATGAAGATGTAGACCTCGGGATGGCCGAAGAACCAGAAGAGGTTCTGCCATAACAGTGGTGAGCCGCCGCCGGCCACGCTGTAGATGTGCGTCCCGAAGTGCCGGTCACAGAACAGCATGACCAGGGCGCTGGTGAGGACCGGGAAGGCGATCAAAATCAACATCGCCGTGACCAGCATGTTCCAGGTGAAGATCGGNNTAGACCTCCGGATGGCCGAAGAACCAGAACAGCTCCTGGTACAGATAGCCGCTGCCGCCGCCAGCGGCCTCGAAGAAGGAGGAGTGCACTGACCGGTCCAGGCCGACCATCATCAGCGCCGCGAGCAGGACGGGAGGGGCCAGGGCGGAGAGGAACTCGACGGAGATCATTGACCAGGCGAAGATCGGCATCCGGCTCCAGGTCATCCCCGGAGCCCGCATCACAAAGATGGTGGTGAGCAGGTTGATGCCGGCGATGCAGGCCGCGATGCCGATGAAGGCGAACCCGACCAGCGCCCCATCCATGCCCGCACGGGCCTCTACTGAGAGGGGGGCATAGAGGAACCAGCCGGTGGGGAAGGCGCCTCCGAACCCGGCAAAGATCGATGAGTACATGATCAGGGCGCCCAACGGCACCAGCCAGAAGGCGAACGACTCCAGCCGCGGGAAGGCCATGCGCTTGGCCCCGATCATGAGCGGGATGAAGTAGTTCCCGAATACGCCGACCATGATCAGGGTGGCGACGAACATCATCAGAAGACCGTGAAGGCCGATCAGCGAGGTGTACTGGCCGGCCGGCCAGGGGCCGACTCCATTGGGATAGAGCAGTTCTGTCCGGATCATCATGGCTTGGAATCCCGCCAGCATGAACATCAGGACGACCGCGACACCGAACTGGATACCGACCACCTTGTGGTCCAGCGAGATGCCAAAGAACTCGGTCCACCCCTTCCGCTCGGCGGTCTTGACGATGCTCGCACTCGGGCGGCCGCGCAGCCGCATGATCACGTCATTGGCAAAGCCCAACTGGAGCAGGAAGCCGGCGGACCCGACCACGTAACCGAGCAGGATCCCGGCGTCGCCGCTATCGGTGGTCTCGATCTGCGCCCCGATCCAGTACGCGACCACGCCCGCCACGATCCCCACGACGCAGGCCGTCAGGAGGTTCTGTCCAAAGAACAGCCGGCGCGCGGAGAAGCGTACTGGAGCCCTGCCGCTGGCGATCGCTGTCTGACTCAAAACTCTCTCCCCATCGCAAAGGCCCGGCGCACGGCGGCGCTCTGCCGGATAGCGGTGTGACTATGCAGGTTCGTTTCCATCGGGTATCAGGGTGCGAAGATCAAGGGTTGCGGGTAGTAGACCAGCGCGAACCGGGGCAGATTCTTCGCTTCCGGCCCGTACGTGGCTTCCGCGTAGCTGAGCCAAGACGAGAAGTCGGACGGGCTGAGGGCCTGGCCCGCCTGGTCGCCCACGTTCGTCATGTACCCATGGAAGAGGCCACAGAGTTCACCGCAGCGAACATTTATAAGGGTGGGTTTGGTGACATAGACGTAGCCAACATTGTTCGACCCCTGGTTAGCGTCCAACTTGATGCCTAGCTGATAGGCCCAGAACGAGTGGGTCACGTCGATCGAGGTGACATCGAACTGAACCAGACGGTCCGTCGGGATTCGCAGCTGCTGAGTCTCAAAGCCCCCGTACTGGGGATAGCGGTAGGTGAACTGCCACTGCTGACCGATCACCTGGACTATGAGTGGGTCGTGCTGCGCTCCGGCAGCTAGAGCCGAGGCCGGAACAACGAGCGACGGCGCCGTCTGACCCTCCAGCTCCACCACTCCGAACCCGGCCGCGAACATGACCAGCACAAAGCTGGAGCCGATCCAGGCGGCCTGAAGGGGAACGTTGGAGCGCGCGCGGGAGGCTACCCCGTAGTCGACTACCGAACCCCGTCGGCTAAATTGGATGGCGAAGTAGAGGCCAAAGACTACGACCGCCATCCCGACATCCCCGGCGATGATGGCGAACACCTGGCTGGTGACGGTCTGGTCCGCGGCGGTGGTCGTCGCGTAGCCCGGCGGAATGTTCAGCACGAGTGCGACCATGAGGTCCCAGATCACGGACAAGACCGCGACGATGATCCCCGGGATGACGAGGTGCCGTCGATTGGTCAAGTTACCGACTCCTTGGGTTCATTGAGTTCTGGGAAGGCCCGAGCAGGGCCGAGTCCGGGATCAGACGACGCGTAGGTATCCGTCCATGTAGCCAATGGTCTGCATCGGCCCGCCCCAGCCAAACAGGTATCCGGCGGCGCAGGGGACCATGCACTGCCAATGGAGGGTGGCGGGAGCGCCGGTCTTGAACGAGAAGTTGATGGTCACGTGCGTGTTGTGCGGATTGGTGAGGTCCCCTGGGTAGCTCTGCGTGATCCCCTCCAAGGGAACGTTCAAGCCGAGTTCAGGGACCGAGAACGTGTGAGCCGGGAAGTTCGGATTCATGTAGCGGACCGCCTTGCCATTCTCGTACGCGACTCCTCCGACAGTCCCCCGAACCATGCTGAGGAAGGGGTTGCGGAGCCCGGTCTGGGTGTCGTACTCCCAGATGGTCACGTGGATCAGCGAGTGAGNNGTCATGGGTACCGAAGTTGATCGACCCGGTGGTCGCCAGGAAGAGGTGGGTCGAGACCTGGCCGGAGGAGTTGGTCGAACTCGGCGGGGTGATGTTCTCCGGGTTATAGGAAAGCCAGATCGTCACGTATAGCACTAGAGCGACGATCCCGATGAGAAGGCCGGCGCCGACCATGAACAGCTTCCTTCCGACGGTCATTGAGGCGCTTTCCCTCCTGGTAGGCGCATACCCGGACGCGCCCAGTTCGGCTTCGGCTGATGACGGCGACCGAGGTTGTTACGCAAGATTCCGCTCAGGCTACGCGGCCGACGGAGCTGTGTCAACTGTTCGCCGTTCTTGTTTCGAAGTGGGCCGAAGAACAGAACAACGTGACCGTCCAGTCGGCTTTCTCGGACCGGCCGGCTCGCCCGGTCGGATCTTCCTGGATGGTCTCCTCCGGGCCGGCCGGCCGGGGCTCCGGTTCAATCCCCGCCGGAGTGCGGTCGGTGCTTGACACCTCGACGGGACGCCACCTACGCTCGTTAGCGGCGTCCTGGGAGGCTTGGTCCGTCCGAGAATCTCATTTGCTAGTTGACAACTTAGCCTTCGATCGAGTTCACTATTTCCAGATACGGCTTCTGCAGGAGGACGGCATGTCTGCGTTCGGAGCGGTCCCCGGCCTAACGATCTTCACCCTGGCGTCGGTGATGCTGCTCGGCGCGACCTACCTCGGTGCGGCCACCTACCTCAGCTTCGCCGGCGACTCCGCGCGTACCTGGAGGGCGGTGGTGGCGCCAGTAGTCCTCATGTTCGCCCTCACGGTCGCTCT
>PKXE01000188.1:12916-15844 GCA_003132265.1 Candidatus Dormiibacterota bacterium
TGCAACAATCGAGGGTGCCAGATCAACCCCAGGGTGAGGTGCCAGCCTAGCTTGGCCAACCTAAGGGGTAAGCGTCATCTGACCCGAGAAGCCTCCGCGGCCTTCAGCTACCGCTCCGATGGCCTCGCAGCGTCCCCCGGAAGTTCGGGGGCCAGTACGGGGGACCTCACCACGCCGACCACCCGATCGGGGCGTTTGGTAAGCCGCCCACGCGACCCGAACTGACGACCAGGCCCCTTCAGCCGACCCACTCATCCCCACGTGGAAGTGCCGGTCCAGCCCCAGGTCTGCGGAGCCGACGGGGAGATCCGAACTCCCGACCAGCTGCCTACAAAGCCGCTGCGCCTGAGATCAACTGCGCGGGCAACCCCCAAGATCTGATCTCCGTGAGGGCCGCTGAGTCCCACTTTGTACCGCCCCAGTTGCAGTACGGCGAGGCCGCGATGGGGTCGGGCAACCCGGCCCAGCGTCATGGGGTGCGCCAGCGGACGGACTCTCTCCTGATACGAGTGCGGCGGGCTCCCGGCGGCTAGACTTTGCCCTCCTCCCTGAGATCTACCTCCCCGCGTCTGAGAACTCGATCGGTGGCTAGGAGTGGAAGGTGGTGACGCCCGGACTTCAAGGAGGACCGGNNAGAGTAGGCGAGACTGGGATCCTTACCTCCGCCCAGCTCCAGCACTCGGTGGACAGGGGCATCAGGACCAAGGTGCTCCTAAGCCCACGGCAGTAGGGCCAACGTCTACAAGGTGACCTTCCATGAGGGACGGTGGGCGGCCTCCAGCAATACCGGGTGCCCGGTGCCGGGCCAGACAGGGAAGGCGATGATGGCTGAGCAGTTCTTCGGGGAACCGAATCTCGAGCACCGGGAGATGCTGGCCCGTGTCGACGGGGCGCTGGCTGGCGCTCCCCGTGCCCCGTGCCCCTCTGTTGGTGGTCATGCCCCGCGCCCTGCCTCCAGCGCCAGCTTGTCGGCCCGCTGTTGGGCCCGGGAGTACGCCTTCTGATGGGCCTTAGGCCAGAGGGCCGTCCACGATCCGACAGGGGATTTCCGCGTCCTCGTCCAGGTGATAGCTCGCCGAGATGCGATGGTATCCGTCGGCCACCGTGAGGGGAACGTCCTTGGGCAGGTGTCCGCGGACCAGCAGCACTGGAGAGAGCAACTCCCCCTTGCGAACTTTCTTGAGGTCGCGCACCACCTCCGGATCGTCGCCCGGTAACAGGCTCAGCCGACTGGCGCGCAGCAGGTCGTGGGCCTTGCGGTGGGTCAGCGTGGCCGCCTTCAGTTTCCGCACCGCTGCGGCGGTCTCTGTGGGGGACAGCAGCAAGGAGAGGTACTCGCTGGCCGCGGGGAAGTCATGAGCGTCGGGATCGACCTTCCAGTGTTCCTTCTTCGTCATTGTCCAAGCTCCTTTGCCGGCCGAAGCCGCCCCGCGGACGAGTGCGATTCTGTGGAAGCTAGCAGATTAACTCTTTGTCCCCTCCTGGGGAACGGCATCGGCGGGCGGGGCCGCCACCGACAGAGCGGTATGGACTGTCCCCTGAGCCGCCGCCTGCGCACTCGGATCACGACCACCCGGGCCCCGCAGAAGCCGCCCCGCCCCGGCCGCGAGGCACGCGCCCACAGTGGGGCCAACCAGATATACCCAGTAGTTGGCGAAGTCGTGGATCACGAAATCGGGCCCAAAGGAACGCGCAGGATTCATCGAGGCGCCACTGATGGGGCTCGACCAAAGGCCGGCGAGAGCGATGTACCCGCCAACCGCCAGGGCGGAAAGTGGGCCCACGTTCTGGGCGCCCGAGGCGGTGCCGAGGATCGTGCTCACCAGGCCGAAGGTGAGCATCGCCTCGATCAAAGTGGCCTGGAGGCCACTGATGCCGGAGCCAGGCTCGGTGGCACCGAGCAATCCTCCGTGGCCAAGCACCGCCGACAGGAACAGGCACGCAAGGGTGGCGCCCACCAATTGGGCCGCCAGATACCCAGGCACTCGCCGCCAGGGGAAGTCCCAGCGCAAAGCAAAGGCCAGGCTCACCACCGGATTGAGGTGCGCCCCTGAGATCTTGCCCATGAACAAGATGATGGCCATCACCATGAGGCCGGGAGCGACAACCTGGGCGTCTCGGCCCACCGCGCCGTGAGTGAGCGCGGCGACCACCCCGCCCCCGGCGGCCACGGCCACCAGCAGGAAGGTCCCCAGGATCTCGGCAAACAGCCGCCGCCACTCCTGACTCGCATCCCGGAAGGCCGCGATCCAGGCGGGGGCGGGAGGGGCACGGCGGCGGACCTCCATCCCGGGAGCTGCGCTCCCCTCCAAGGGCGACTCCAGCTCAGCGCTTTCCAGGGCGGCTCGGGGACTGACCATCCAAGCAGAAGTAAAAGGGATTGGGCGCAGCCACCGCTAGTGGTCCGGTCGAGCTGACCAGCTCCCGGCGGAGAAGTTGCACCTTCGAGATCCCCTCGGCCGGGACTGAGGGAGGCAAGGTCACCCCGGCTGACGCTCCACCCAGGCCCCGGTGCTGGCCGCCGCCAGCTGCTCGTAGGCCCGCGCACCGCCACCTAGGCAAGTTGTCCGGGGAAGGCCGTGTCCACGTCGACTTCCGAAGGCCTGCGTTCAGGGGCGAAGCCCCTCCGGGCCAGTTCAGCCAGCTGCTGTAGATCGCTGCGCTGCTGGGGGATGAAGGGGAGATCTACCGCGGCTCCGTGGCCGCGGATCACTATGTCCGGGTCAAGCTCCACGAGGGAACCGAGCGCGTCCAGCCACTCCAGGGGAAAGGACTCCTCGAAGGCGGGCGGCCCCCCTCCTCCACTAGATCACCCGCGAAGCCGATCCGCTCGGTGGCGATCCAGGCCACCACATCATTGTCGATATGCCCACGGCCCGGGTGGATGAGGGTCACTATGCGGTCGCCCAGATCGAGTTGCGCTTGCTC
>PKXE01000038.1 GCA_003132265.1 Candidatus Dormiibacterota bacterium
AGCCATGGACGACCCCGCGGCGCGGGAATTATCCGGACCCATCCGCACTGACCCGCAGTGCACGGAGTAGGGGGTAGCGGACAAATAACCCAGGTACAACTCCCGTCCGTGGGGGTGGTCGTTGCCACCTTGGGCCGCCCGACGCTGGACGCCGCAGTCGCGAGCGCTCTCGCGCAGAGCTACCCGCCGGAAGCGGTCGTGATTGTGGTCGATGGACCCATCGAGTCGCTGCAGGCGAGTCGACCGCTGGACGACAAACGGGTGGATATCTTTGCTCTAGGTACTCGCCGCGGAGTCCCATTCGCACGCAACGCGGGCATACGTCGCCTGTCAACAGATCTCGTCGCTCTCATAGACGACGACGACGAGTGGTTCCCCACCAAGCTGCAGCAGCAAATCGAGCGCTTCCACGAAATGCGTAGCGCGGGCGTCACCCACCCGGTNNCGCACCCACGCGCCTGATTCGCCCGGGGCAGAGGGTAGGCGACTATCTGTTCCGGAGACGCCGGATTCGCCCGAGAGAAGCGGTCCTGGGGGCGTCGATGCTCATCTTTGAGCGCGCCTTGGCCCAGACGGTGCCTTTCGACTCTCGCCTCACGCGCCACGACGATTGGGACTGGCTGCTNNAGTAGGCGCCCGGCCAGATGTGGCCATCGCGCAAGTCCCAGAGGTAGCAATCCGGTACACGGTGCAGACGTCATCTAATTCGGCGCGGCGTGGGTGGGAGGACAGTGTGGCTTGGCCATTTGCCCATCGCGCCTTCCTCTCCCCTAGGGAGCAGGGCGACTTTTTGTTGTGCGTTAGCGCTCCGATCGCGGTCGCATACTGGGACTGGCGAGGACTCCGGATTGTCCTTGGCAAAGTACTGCGACTGAGGACCGCGAGCCTAAGCGCCTGGCTGTTTTTACTGGGGCTGATCATGCTCTCGTTTGTACGCGAGGGACGGCGACGACTCTCGTGAGACGGCACCACTCAGCGCGGTGAGCTGAGGTCGGGCACGAAGGGTCAGGAATCGAGGCTCAGTCGGAGGGGAGATGCTCAGATCGAGCGGGAAGGCCGACGAGCCAACCCACCCGAAGCCGGCTCGTCCTCTCACAGCTCTGGCCGGACCGCGATGGTAGCGCCGGAGGGCGGGCAAGGCCGGGATTCGGGGATTGTACTGTTTGTCAGGGCGCGTCCCCCGAGCCAAGACTTGACCAGCGGGGCGTGTGAACTACTGGTTCACGGGGCGCGCGCTGACCGAAAGAGGGGGTGGCGAATGTAGGGCCGGGCGCGGGAAAGCGTCGGCGTGGGGCTATACCGACGGGCATTCCCGGTTCGCGAGGCCCGTTCAGAGTGCCTCGGTCGGCTCGGGGACTGGCGAGGCTACTTTGACGGGGCCGGTCAGCCGCTCCCGCAGGATCACCCGAAGGACACGGAATCCATCGCGGATGGTGTGCAGTTTGCTGTTGCCGTGAAGTCGCCGCAGCTCGTAGCTGCCGACCTCTTGAATCTTGAGCGGCGATTTCGCCAAGCGGATGTTGATGAACGCCTCGACCTCGAATCCGTCTGTATCCAGATCGATGTGTGGCAAGCAATGGACCCAGAATGCGTTAAGCCCGTAGCAGAGATCGGTAAACCTCGTGCCGTAGAGAAGATTGACCAAGCCGACCAGACCGCGATTCCCGAGGCGGCGCAGCCAGGTGATGTCAGCACTACCTCCGCCATCGGCGAAGCGGGTTCCCTTCGCGAAGTCAGCTCCGTCGAGTAGAACAGANNCGGCGAGCAGCGCGCCGACGAAGGCCGGGATCTCCTTCGGGTCGGCTGAACCGTCGGCGTCGAGCATGACCACGACGTCGCCTCGGCAGGCGGCAAATCCGGCGGCCAGCGCGTTGCCTTTGCCGCGACCACCCTGGTGGACGATTCTGGCGCTGGGATAGAGCGCTCGGGTGACCTCGACCGTCTCGTCCGACGAGCGACCGTCGACCAGTATAANNCGGAAGCAGGAGCAACACGTAACGGAGGTTCGCGGCCTCGTTGAGAGCAGGGATCACGACGCTCACCCGGACGGGATTGACCCGGCCGACCACGTTTATGGTGCCAGGGGCCTCGTCCTCGCGGAGCGTTCGCCACTCGCTCGCCGGGGCCGCCGGTGGAGCGGAGGTATTCGCCGAGGTGCCAATGGCAGTGGCGGGATTGAGGTCAGAGAAGGCGGTCTTCATGATTCATCCCCGCCTCGGTGCGCAGTGAGCCAGTTCGAGCCAGAGGCTCCCACCACCACCATGTAGCCGGCTCGGTCGTACTCGATGAGCGCTCGCACGGATGTTCTCCAACATGCCACGGCGACCATTTCGGGCAACCGCGCATCTCGCTAATACCGGAAACCAGCAGCGCTTTTGAGCCTGGCTGTTCCGGCGACTGACACCAACCGCTCCGTCCCGTACGAAAGTGTGACGGGGGGTTACGACGGTGTCAAGACAGTTCACGATCTTGTCACATCGGGGTGACGACCACCCCCTGGAGGGCTGCTGAGCCGCCTCGGACGCTCAGCGCTCCACCTGGACTTCCGCTCGGCGGAACGAAATGGCCTACCGGGCCTTTGGCCGGCAGAGGAGGCTCTCTGGAATGGCGATGGCGGATCGTGCCGGTCCTCCGATCGCCAGCGATTGTCCTTCCACAGACGCAGGGCCGAGTTACCTTTAGGTTTGTCGGACGGCTGGGCCGGTAGCCTGGTTCGCGCCAGTCGGAGAAGGAGAGCGCTCGTGGCAACGGGNNGGACGTACGGCTCGGGCGTGGTCTCTGGGCTTGGGGATCGTGGTCCTTGTGTCTGGCCTGGCGGCTCTGGGGGCGTGGCGCTTATCGGGATCCTCGGCCAAGGCCGCCCACTCCACGCTCGGGCTATTTGTGGGAAGCGAGAGGCCCTCGGCGATTGAGGCGCTGGCCGCCACCCTGGGAGTCACCGCCCAGGTGATGACGGTTTACGCGGACGGACCTGACTGGACCACCTATACGGACCCGCCCGAAACGTCCCTGCAGCTGCTTTTGGGAGTTGGTGAGGTCACACGCGCCGAGGCCCGCACCATCGGACAGCGACTGGTCGCGACAGACCACGCCCACACGATCATCCGGATCATGTGGGAAATGAACGGAAACTGGTTGCCGTGGGGCGTCCAATCGATGAGTGCGGCCCAGTACATTTCGGTCTATCGCGCGGCGGAGCGGGCATTCGCGCGGGTCCCCGGCAACCACTTCCAATACGTGTGGAACGTGAACGCGGGCACGGCGCTACCCGGGCGGACTGAGTTCGATACCTACCCTGGGAATGCCTTCGTCTCCAACGTCGGGATCGACTTCTATGCCCATAACCGTGCCCGTAGCGCGGGAGCTCCCGAGAGCGACG
>PKXE01000091.1 GCA_003132265.1 Candidatus Dormiibacterota bacterium
GCTGGACACGAACCGGTCCAAACGGTCGCGTCCACCGACTCAGCGCAGAGCAACTGTTGTCGCACCTGTTGCCGCCACTCGCAGCCGACCAGCCGGGCCTCAGCGTCAGGGTGGAACGGAGGCCCAGAGGTGAGGATGCCGATGGCTGAGGCGGACCTTCGGACGATCACCGTCCTGCACGGGGATGAGACCGGGGAGGAGCTGCTGGTGGAAGCGCTCCGGATCCTCATGGTTCCCGAGCTCACCTCCCGGCTGGTGCTGGAGCATGTCGACCTCAGCCTTCAGGCCCGGCGGGCCAGCGACAACGGGGTGGTCCATCAGGCGGCCCAGATGATGCTGGCGAGCCACTTTGGGCTCAAGGCCGCCACCGTGACCCCAGAGGGCCTAGGTGAGATCGAGAGCCCCAACGCGATTCTCCGGGACGAGGTGGGCGGCGACGTCATCGTCCGCACCGGCCGACGGATCCCCGGCATCCCGCCCCTGGGCGGCGTCCATTCCCCGATCACCATCGTCCGGATGGCGGTGGACGATGCTTACGGGGCCCTGGAGTGGCGGGAGGGAGAGGGAGCCGAGGAGCTCGCCTACCGCACCACCAAGATCAGCCGGGAGCACTGCCGGCGGGTCGCCGAGTACGCCTTCGTCGAAGCCGCCCGGACCGGAGCGACCGTCTTCGGCGGCCCCAAGTTCACGGTCTCCAAGGTCTACGAGGGGATGCTCAAGGAGGAGATGGACGCCGCCGGTCGCCGCCACCCTCAGGTCCGCTACGAACCCCAGCTGATCGACGCCACGTTCGCTCTGATCCTGATGCGGGACGACCGCCTGGTGATCCCGGCGCTCAATCGCGACGGGGACATCCTCTCGGACCTGGTCCTCGCCCTCTACGGAACTCTGGCCGGGAGCGAGTCGCTGCTGATCGGCTTCGATGACTCCAGCCGACCCAGCCTGCTCATGGCCGAGGCCCCGCACGGGACCGCTCCGGCGCTGGCGGGCCGGCACATCGCCAATCCCATGGCCATGATCCTGGCAGCCGCCGCCCTGCTGGAGCACACCGGCGACGACTTTCTGGTCCCTTTCGGCGGCAAGGTCAGGGAGGCCACTATGCGGGCGGTTTCCGACGGCATCCGGACCGCGGACCTGGGAGGCGACGCCCGGACCGAGGAGTTCACCGCGGCCGTCCTGGATCGCCTCTCGGGCTGAATCGGGTCGGCCGTTCTCCACTCCGGCTGATCTCAGCCAGTCTGGGTATACTCGACCTGAGGAACAGATGGATATCTTGGCATTTCTGCGCGAGAGAGCTGGGGCCTTCCGCTGCCCGAGGTGCAAGCGCTCGCTGGCCGACTGCAAGTTGACGCAGCTCGACCACGCGGGCCAGAAGTACACGGTGGAGGTCACCTGCCGGAGCTGTGAGCTTGCCTTCCTGGTGGCGCTGGAGGTGGCCTCGAACGACGAGGCGGAGACCGACGCCGAGGAGCACGGACTAGAGACGGCCGCCAGCGCTGAGCCGGAGGCCGACCCCATCAGCAACGACGAGCTCCTGGAGCTCCATCAAGTCCTGAGCGGCCACTCGGGACCGCTGACGGCGCTGCTCAAAGAGCGCGCCAACGACTGACGCCGGCGCGTCAGAGGCCGGGCCGCCGAGCCTCTATCTGGATCACGCCGCCACCACGCCTCTCCGGCGCGAGGTGCTGGAGGCAATGGCGCCGGCCTTGACGGAGACTTTCGGGAACCCCTCCAGTGTCCACGGTGCCGGCCGGGCGGCGAGGGCCCTCATTGACATCGCCCGCGACCAGCTGGCCGCTGTGCTGAACGCCCGTCCCCGGGAGATCGTCTTCACCGGAGGCGGCAGTGAGGCCGACAACCTCGCTCTGCGAGGGGTGGTCCACCGCCTTCATTCCCAGGGAGGGCACGTGATCGTGTCCTCGATCGAGCACGAGGCGGTCTTGGAGACCGCCCGGGACCTCAGCCACTTGGGCTTCGAGCTGACCGAGCTCCCAGTCGACGGGGCGGGCCGGGTCCTCCCGGAGTCGCTGGAGGCGGCTCTGCGCCCCGAGACCGTCCTGGTCTCGGTGATGCTGGCCAACAACGAGGTGGGCACCATCGAGCCGGTCCGGGAGCTGGCCGAGCTGACCCACTCCAAGTCACGGGCGGTCTTCCACACCGATGCTACCCAGGCCCTGGGCAAGCTCAAGGTCGACGTCCAGGAGTTGGGGGTCGACCTTCTGACCGTCTCCGCCCACAAGGTCTATGGGCCCAAGGGCGTCGGCGCTCTCTTCGTCCGGCACGGGACCTCGCTGGACCCGATCATCACCGGAGGTGGCCAGGAACGGACTCGGCGCTCAGGCACAGAGAACGTCCCCGGCATCGTGGGCTTCGGAGTGGCTTCCCATTTGGCGGAGTCGGAGCGGGAGCGGGAGATGGAGCGCCAGGCCGCTCTCAGCGCCGATCTCGCTCGATGGATCCAGGCGGGGGTGCCCGACGCCCTCCCGACCGGCGCCCCGAATGGGGAGCGGCTCGCCAACTTCTGTACCTTCGTCTTCCCAGGAGCCGAGGGCGAGCTCTTGCTCCTGCGGCTGGACCGGGCCGGGGTCTGCGGCTCGGCGGGGTCGGCCTGCACCAGTGGCTCCTTGTCGCCTTCCCACGTGCTGCTCGCCATGGGCTTCTCGCCACAGCTGGCCGCCGCTCACCTGCGGCTCACGCTCGGCCGGTCGACCACCTCGGGGGACGTGGAACGGGCCGGCGAGTTGATCTGCCGGGAGGTGGCCGCCCTCCGCCAAGGCGCCTTCGCGGTCTAGCTTTGATCCCGGGAGAAGTGCTCATTGCTCCAGCTCGTCCCGCCTCCCGGCAGCAAACGCGGAAGAGGGCGTGCTCCACTTCCAGGACCCGCCGCCGGGGGTCGCGCCCCTAAAATAGGCACATGCCAGTCGGATTTAGCGGCCAGACGCCGGTCGCGATGCGGATCTCCTCCCGGGCCCATTACGGGCTGCGGATGATGACGGAGCTGGCCAAGGCCCACGGAGGACCGCCGCTGAGCCTGGCCGAGATCGGTCGCCGCGAGGCAATGCCGCTCGCCTACCTGGAGCAATTGGTGGCGCCGCTCCGCCGCGCCGGGATGGTCGAGGGCACCAGAGGGCTCCACGGTGGCTACCGGCTAGCGAGGCCACCCCAAGACGTGACCGTTCTGGAGATCGTTGAGCTCATGGAGGGCCCGGTGGCCCCGGTCGAGTGCCTGGCTGAGAACTATCAGCCAGGATCGTGCTCGCGGGAGCCGGAATGTCTGAGCCGTCCGCTCTGGGGTCGGCTTCAGCAGGCGGTCGAGCAGGTCCTGGGAGGCACCACTCTCTCGGACATGATGCGGGAGCCCAGCTTGGTGGAGCCGGAGTGCCCGGTTGCCAACCGGCCTATCCAGCGAGAGATGAGGCAGCCAGCTGGTGTCTGAGTCAGCCTCGGTGAGGGCCCAGCTTGAGGTCCGTGACCTGGAGGTCGCGGTCGATGGGAAGCAGATCCTCTCCGGGGTGAGCCTGACCGTACCCCAGGGAGAGGTCCACGCTCTGATGGGGCCGAACGGGGCCGGCAAGACCAGCTTGGGCTACGCCGTCATGGGCCACCCCAAGTACAAGGTCACCGGTGGTGAGATCCGCTGGAAGGACCAGAGCCTGCTCGGCGTGCTCCCTGAGGACCGCGCCCGGATGGGCCTGTTCCTCAGCTTGCAGTACCCGACCGCCATCCCCGGGGTGACGACCGTCAACTTTTTGCGCGCCGCGCTCAAGGGTCAGGGCAAGGGTCTGCCGGCTCGGGACTTCCTGAAGCTGGTTCGCGAGCAGATGACGGCCCTCAAGATGGACCACTCGTTCATGTCCCGCTACATCAACGACAACTTCTCGGGCGGCGAGAAAAAGCGGATGGAGATCGTCCAGCTGGCGGTGCTCCGTCCCGAGATGGCGATCCTCGACGAGACCGACAGCGGACTCGACGTGGACGCCCTCCGGACCGTCGCCGAAGGGGTCAACCGGGTGCACGATGACGGAATGGGCGTCCTGATCATCACCCACTACCAGCGCATCCTGGACTACATCAAGCCTGACCGGGTCCACGTCATGGCCGCCGGCCGCGTGATCGTCTCCGGCGGCCGGGACCTGGTGGACCGCATAGAGAAGGACGGGTACGACCCGATGCTCCGCGAGGCGGGATTGGACATTAGCGCTGCAACCGCGGCCGCGGCAGGGTAAAATACCTACTACCAGGTCGGAATAACTCCTCTCGGTGGGGATTAAGCGAGGGAAGATCAAATGGCAGTCGCCGCGAAGGACCTGACCAAGGACTACAAGTACGGCTTCAACGACGGAGACGAGTTCGTCTTCCGGGCGGAGCGCGGGCTCTCGCCTGAGGTTGTGGCCGATATCTCGCGGCGCAAGGCGGAGCCAGCCTGGATGCTGGAGTTTCGGCTCAAGGCCTTAGAGCACTTCCGTCAGCGCCCGATGCCCAGCTGGGGGGCTGATCTGAGCGGGATCGACTTCGACGACATCTACTACTACGTCAAGCCCGCCGAGGAGCAGGGCCGCACCTGGGAGGAAGTACCCGAGGGCATCAAGCGGACCTTCGACCGGCTGGGGATCCCGGAGGCGGAGCGTAAGTTCCTGGCCGGGGTCTCGGCCCAGTACGAAAGCGAGGTCGTCTACCACTCCATTCGCGAGGACCTGGAGAAGCTGGGAGTCCTCTTTAGTGACTGCGACACCGGTCTTCGAGAGCACCCCGAGATCTTCCGCAAATACTTCGCGACGGTGATCCCGCCCAACGACAACAAGTTTGCCGCTCTGAACTCGGCGGTCTGGTCGGGCGGATCCTTCGTCTACATCCCCAAGGGGGTCAGGGTGGAGATCCCGCTGCAGGCCTACTTCCGGATCAACACCGAGAGCATGGGCCAGTTCGAGCGGACCTTGATCATCGCCGAGGAGGGGAGCTTCGTCCACTACATCGAGGGCTGCACCGCTCCCACCTACAGCAAGGACTCGCTCCACTCGGCCGTGGTGGAGATCATCGCCATGCCCAACTCGCATGTGCGCTACACCACGATCCAGAACTGGTCCAACAACGTCTACAACCTGGTGACCAAGCGGGCCATCGCCAAGGAGCACTCCGTAGTGGAGTGGATCGACGGCAACCTGGGCAGCAAGGTGACCATGAAGTACCCCTCGATCTACTTGATGGGTGAGGGTGCCCATGGCGAGGTGCTCTCGGTGGCCTTCGCCGGAGACGGCCAGCACCAGGACGCCGGCGCCAAGATCATCCATGTGGCCCCCAACACCACCAGCACGATCGTCAGCAAGTCGGTGAGCAAGGGCACCGGTCGCACCTCGTACCGCGGCCACCTCAAGGTCTATCCCAAGGCCCACGACGTGCGGTCCAGTGTTCGCTGCGACGCGCTGCTGCTCGATGAGCAGTCCCGGAGCGATACCTATCCCTACATGGATGTGGAGGCCGAGGACGTCCAGATCGGCCACGAGGCCACGGTGACCAAGGTCGGCGACGAGCAGCTCTTCTACTTGCAGTCCCGAGGCATCTCGGAGCAGGAGGCCACGGCGATGATCGTCAATGGCTTCATGGAGCCGTTCGTCAAGGAACTCCCGATGGAGTACGCCTTGGAGCTCAACCGACTGATCTCCCTGCAGATGGAGGGAAGTGTCGGGTGAGTTCGCCAAAGCAGACGGCCGGCAGCCGCTTGGAGCAACCGAGCAGGTCTTGACCGAGACCGCCGCATCTTCCCGGCTGACGCGGGAGGAGGCAACCACAGTCGCCCTGCCGGGTGGGGATCCCAGCTGGCTGGCGAGCCTCCGCCAGGCAGCGCTGGCTGCCTACCGGGAGGCTCCGTGGCCATCCTCAACCAGGGATGAGGACTGGCGGCGAACCCCGCAAATCGACAAGCTCGACCCGGCCAACTTCGCTGAGCCGGAGGCCCTGGGCGCGGGCGAACTGCCTCCTTACCTGAGGGAGGCGCTGGATGGCCCAGTCTCAGGTGGTGAGGTCTCCGCGGTCGTGATCTCCGACGAGCGGGGCAACCTGGAGTCGCCCAGCCCGGCTAACTCGGCTCCCGCATCCCCGATCGCGCTCGGGCTGGCGGCGGGGCTCGCCGCCGACGGCGCGGTCTGGCAGTCGGTGGCGGGCAAGGTCGCCCCGCCGGGGCTGCGCAAGTTGATCTCACTCAACACGGTCCGGACCCTGGGTGGCGCCTGTGTCCATGTCGCCAAAGGGCAGGAGCCCAAGGGGTATGTCCGGCTCCTGCACGGGGTGAGCCACGGCAGCGCCAGCTTCCCGCGCACCCTGATCAAGCTGGAGGAGGGTGCGAGCCTGACCCTGGTCGAGGAGTGGGTGTCGCCGGATGCCGATCCCGCGCTTCTGGCTCCGGTGGTGGAGGTGGAGTTGGCCCGAGGGGCCCATCTCACCCATGTGGTCTTTCAGCGTTGCGGCGATCAGACGGTGTTGCAGTCCACAGTTCGGGCCCTGGTTGGCCAGGAAGCCCGGTACGACGTGCGCTGGAACCTGCTCGGTGCCGCCTGGCAGAAGTCCTACTTCGAGGTCCTGATGCTGGGTGACGGCTCCGACACTCGCCTGGTCGGGCTCTGCGTCGGCCGCCAGAAGCAGCACTACGACGTGCAGACCTTGCAGGACCACGTCGCCCAGGGCGCGGTCAGCGACCTCCTCTATCGGGTGGCGGTCGCCGACCGGTCGCGGTCGGTCTACGCCGGCCTGATCCGGGTTGAGGAAGGGGCGCAGAAGACCAACGCCTACGTGCAGAACCGCAACCTGCTCTTGAGCCCTTTGGCTAAGTCCGACAGCAATCCCACTTTGGAAATCTTGGCCAACGATGTCCGCTGTACCCACGGCTCCACCGCCGGCCGGATCGACGACAACCAGCTCTTCTACTGTGAGAGTCGGGGAATCGCGCGGGAGCAGGCCCGGCGCCTGATCGTCGAGGGCTTCTTCGCCGACGTCGTCGACTCCTTTCCCGAGGGGAGCTTGCGCGAGTCCGGGCGCGGCTTTGTGCTGGAGGCATTGGAGGAGCTCGCCAGGTCGGGAGCGCTGGCCGCCTCCAGCCGAACTGCCTGATGGCGGAGTGGCTCCAGATCTGCGATGCCCAGGCCATCCCTCCGGGGCACGCCGCCCGGGTCGAGATCGGCGACCTGCCGATCGCGGTCTTCAATGTCAACGGCGAATTTCACTGCCTGGATGACACCTGCAGCCACGCCATGGCGTCGCTCTCCGAGGGCGAGCTGCACCTCCAGACCTGCGCCATCGAGTGTCCGCTCCACGGCAGCCAGTTCGACCTGAGGACCGGCGAGCCGATCTCGCTCCCAGCGGTAGAGCCGGTTAGGGTCCACCAGGTGGAACTTCGAGGCGCTGAACTCTGGATCGCGCTCAGCGACGACGAGCTGTGATGGTGGCACCGGTGCTGAACGCGACGAGGGTGAGGGCCGATTTCCCCATCCTCAAAGAGAGGGTCAACGGGCGGGAGCTGATCTACCTGGACAGCGCCGCCACCTCCCAGAAGCCGGCGGTGGTGATCGACGCCATCTCGGATTACTACCGCCACGCCAACGCCAACGTGCATCGTGGGGTCCACGTCCTGGGCGAGCGCGCGACCCAGGTCTTCGAAGGGGCGCGGGTGTCGGTGGCGCGGCTGGTGGGGGCCGATCCCAGGGGGGTGGTGTTCGTGCGCAACACCACCGAGGGGATCAATCTCGTGGCCCAGGCCTTCGCCCGTGAACGGCTGGGTCCCGGCGACCGGATCGTCTGCACCGAGATGGAGCATCACTCCAACCTGGTGCCCTGGCAGCAAGTCCGCGACCAGACCGGCTGCCAGCTGGAGTTCATCCCGGTAACTCCGGACGGGCGCCTCGACCCGGAGGCGACCGCCCGGCTCTTGCAGCCACCAACTCGCTTCCTCGCGATCGCCCACGTGAGCAACGTGCTGGGGACGATCAATCCGGTGGGCGAGCTGATCAGCCGGGCCCACGCCGAGGGGATCACGGTCCTGGTCGACGGGGCCCAGGCGGTGCCCCACATGCCGGTCGACATCAGCCTGCTGGACGCNNCTGCTGGAGCAGATGCCGCCGTTCCTCACTGGCGGGTCGATGATCTCGGTCGTGACCCTGGAGAAGACCACCTGGGACGAGATCCCCCACAAGTTTGAGGCGGGCACCCCGGATATCGCCGGCGCCGCCGGGCTCCAGGCTGCTGTCGGCTATCTGGAACAGGTCGGCATGCCGGCCATCTTCCGCCACGGCGCCGAGCTCACCGAGTACGCGGACGAGATGCTCTCCGAGGTCCCCGGCCTGACCCGGTACGGCCCGAAGGGGCCCAACCAATTGGGCATCGTCTCCTTCAATCTGGAGGGCGTCCATCCCCACGATGTGGGAACGATCGTGGACCGCTGTGGGGTCGCCATCCGGGCCGGACATCACTGCTGCCAGCCCCTGATGCGCCGGCTCAAGGTAGCGGCCACCGCGCGCGCCAGTTTCTATCTCTACAACAACCGCGACGATGTAGACGCGCTGGTCGCGGCGTTGGGCGAAGCCAACCGCATCTTCCGGAGCTGAGTTTCCCTCAGCACCCGCCGCTCACCGACTGCAAGATCGTGATCCGGTCACCGTCGGTGAGGGGAGCGGCGAGCTCCCTCTCGCTGCGGACCAGCTCCTCGTTGTGAAATACATTCACGTTCGGTCGGGGTTGGCCGTGCTCATCCGCCAGGTGACTGCGCAGCAACGGATGGCGCGCTACCGCGGCGTCCAAGGCGGCGCCGACGGTCGCTGCGGAGACCGGGAATTCCACCTCTCCGCTGGTGAAATCCCGCAATAGACCAGGGATCCACACCTGTACGGTGGGCATCTCTTACCGTGTGGTTGCGCGCACGCTGAGGATGCGCGGAAAGACGCCCGGCAGGCGCCGCCAGTTGTCGCCCGCGTCCCAAGTGGCGTAGAGCTCACCGCTGGTGGTGCCAAAGTAGACCGCAGACGACTCACCCGCTCCGGTCGCGAGCGCGTCGCGGAGGACGGCGGCGTAGTTGCTGAGCGGCAGCCCGTCACCGCAGGCTTCCCAACTTTCGCCGCGATTTTTGGAGCGGTACACGCAGAGCTGGCCGTCCACCGGGACCCGCACCTCATCGCTCGTGAGGGGCACCACGAAGAGCACCGTGGGCGAGTGGTCAAGCGCCGCTATCCCGAAGCCGAAGCGAGACGGTAACCCGGTCTCGATGCGCTCCCAGCTGTCACCGGCGTTGAAAGACCGGTAAACGCCGGTGTGATTCTGCTGGTAGAGGTGGTCGGGATCAGCGGGGTCGAGAACCAGCCGATGCACGCAGCGATTGAGGTCCGAGTACTTGGGTTCTTCGGCCGGGATAGCGGCGGTGACGCCATCGTTCTTGACGTTCCAGGTGACTCCGTCGTCATCACTGCGCAGCGTCCCCACCGAGGAGATCCCAACTGTGATCCGGCCCGGCCGCCGTTCGTCGGTGAGCACCGTGTGCAGGCAGAGGCCGCCGAGACCGGGTAACCAACCGGCTCTGGTGGGATGGTCGCTCAGCGACGAGTACTCGCGCCAGGTCGCCGTCGGCTCGTCCCACCGGAAGAGCCCGGCCTGGGCGACGCCAGCCACCAGCTCCCCCGATTCCGCCAGCCGGTGGAGGGTCCAGATCCGCTCCACCGTGGGCCGGCCCTCTTCGCCGCTGAAACCGGGGCCCGAGCCGAGTGGCACCCAGGATCGCCCCCCGTCGAGGCTGCGCCGGACGTGGGGGCCGTAGACAAAGCTGGCCAGGCCCACAACGAGTTCGAGCCGGCCATCCCGCTGCCCCAGGGAGACGGTCGTGGACTCCCAGCCGGACAGGTAGGGCCCCCGCAGTTGCCACTCGGCGTTCGCCGGATCAGCTCCCTCCTGTTCCAGGATGAACAGGCCCTTCACGGTGCCGACCGCGACATTCCTTGCCACAAGCTCTCCCTGATGGTCGAAATGCTGCGGCGCAGCTTAGCGAGCGGTGCCGCTCGCCGCAATGGGCGGTCCCCAGGGCGCGATCAACTCTTGGCCCGCAGGGCGGCGCGCCAGCGTATCCGCGGCCCACTGGTGATCAGGCTGGACGCGTAGATCCTCCCGGCCAGGCGGGCCATTCCGGCAATGGCCGCCAGCATGAGCAGGGACGCGACCAGCACCTCCCACCAGCCGACATGCCCCAGGGCGATCCGGACCGGCATCAGGATCGGCGCCAGAGGAGGCAGGAAAGAGAGGGGGCGCACCCAGGCGGCAG
>PKXE01000194.1:0-1452 GCA_003132265.1 Candidatus Dormiibacterota bacterium
AAGCTCCCCCAACGAGGTTGCGGACGGTGTAACGCGCAATAACCTTACCCACTCTTCGGCGCTCTAAGTTTTTCGCGGCCGTCCAGATCAGGTTTCGCTGGATCAGTCGCCCCTTGAAGCCAGAGGGCATGTGGCGGGTGCTCGCAGAGTGAACATGCCGGACTCTCGCCGACGGCACAGACCAAAATTCTTCACCACGCATGGCGGCACGCATTGACCAGTCAACATCTTCGTAAAACATAAAGTATCGTTCATCGAGACGACCGACCGATCCGGGTGAGAATGCGGATCGCCGAACCAGGGCAGCCGCGAAGCATAATCCGGCCAGACGCTCCTCAAGATCATACTGGCCAATGTCTGGTTCACCCAGACCCCGCTGAGCTCCTTCCGCACGGAGAAGCAGGTCGATTCCCACCGAATCCAAAATCCACTCATGCGACGCTAAGGAGACTTTGGGAGCGAAGCCGATCGCCTGAGGACGGCGAGCGGCGGCATCGGCCAGCGTGGATATGGCATCAGGTTCAAGCACCGCATCAGGGTTGAGTAGCAGCGCCAACTCCCCGGAACTGGCTGCCACTCCCCGATTAGTCGCCGCTGCGTAACCCAAGTTTCGGGTCTGAGGNNCACTTCGGCTACCACGGAGCTCCGGCTGTTATCCACGACTACTAGCTCGATCGGGCGATAGTCGGACTCAAGTATGGATCCCAGGCAGCTACCAAGCAGCGCGGGAGGTGTCTCATATGTCACTACGATGACGCTCACGAGCGGTGTCCTGGTCGGGCCTGAGCTATGAACTGGCAGCACTCTCACACCCGTGTCGGTCCGGCATGACGCGCCTGGGAGGGCCCAGTTCGTCGCTCAGCCTTGCCTGCTCACTGACGTCATGGCGTCGCGCGACGAGGCCGACCAGCGTCCACGCTACGCGTCGGGCACTGGTTGGCACCATCCCAATGGACCCGGCCACTGAGTCTCCGTGCCAGGTAGACGGCACGAAATAATCGCCGGAGTCGGCGGCCGATGAGGCCACATCCACAACGAACGCGCATCCCCAGCGTATATCCGCAGGATTCGTTGTCGCCTCGAGGACGGCCGGCGCAGTGGTCGCGCCAATCCGTCGATGGGAATGTGAATCGATGCCCTCGGTCACCTCTGTATCGAAGGTAAGGTCGGGTGAGCTTCAGAGGAATGGACGCGTCTTGCGGAGCCTCCGGCTGCACGCACTATGTCCGGTATGGAGCTCCGAGAATCGTCGCGTCCCAGAGTTTCGGCAGCTCTGTAGGCTGGTACCACTCTCGTTGCGGTTCTGCCAGCCAACCGGGCACTATCGTCCAGCGTGAGTCCGTGGGTCATCGGGCGAGATCTCTCTGAGCAGGGGTTGGCGGTCCCGCACCCCCTCGAGTGGAACGAGAACCTAGACGAGCAGAGCATAGCGGCGCGAACTCCAGAGCCCCG
>PKXE01000194.1:1468-7425 GCA_003132265.1 Candidatus Dormiibacterota bacterium
CAGACTGACTTCCCGAATCACTCCGAGGACTACTCCTCTTCCAGCCCGGGATCCATGCTCCATACGTCGGCCACGGCCGACTGTGGGCACGGCAGGGAATCCGCTGACGCTGATGACAGTCCACGCCCATCCCAGCGACGAGGCGGCCTCGACCGGAGGCATCCTCCGCAAGTACCCTCTGTGTCTACCCTGGATGAGTCAGGTGCCGCGATGAAAGTCTGCATCGAGAGGGCGTCCCAGCAGAACGAGGATGATCACGACAACGGACCAACGGCGGGACTCGGCGCCGTGGGCGGGGAAGTCTTCCGGGGAGCAACCTGACCCCGAGGTCACAGCCCGGGCCCAGCGAGCGGGCCCCTACACGGCTCGGTACCGGGCGGAGATCCTGGCTGAGTACGAAGGCTTGGACAAGGAGGGCAAGGGAGCCCGGCTGCGACGGGAGGGGCTGTCCAGTTCCTTGATCTCGATGTGGCACAAGCAGAGGGACCGTCGGGCTCTCCAAGGGGAGACTTGGCCAGGCGGAGGGGCTTCGGGCCTGTCCGGCCTGCCCCAGAAGAGGTGATAGCACCTGTGCTACCATCGAAGCATGGGAACCGTGGGACTTCGAGAGCTGCGCCAGGACGCATCTGAACTCGTGCGCCGAGTCGAAGGGGGCGAGGAGATCGACATCACGGTTGCAGGTCGGCTCGCGGCCCGCATGGTCCCCGCCGCGCCGAAGCGGTGGCAGCGCTGGGATGACATCGCCGACGCGTTTAGCGGCCCGCCCGACCCGGACTGGGAGCGGGATAGGGAGCTGATCGACCAGTCTGTCGCCAACCCGTGGGAGCGCCTTCGTTGAAGGCAATCCTCGACACCAGCGTCTTGATCGCCACCGACCTGCCTCCGTTGGAAGGAGAACTTGCCATCAGTGCTGTGACGCTCGCCGAACTGCATTTTGGGGTGCTCGTCACCGCCGACGCGGCAGTCCGTGCTGAGCGGCTCCGGAGGCTGTCGAACCTTCAGCGCAAGTTCGACGCTCTGCCCGTCGACGATGACGTGGCCACGAGCTATGGCCAACTTGCCGCGGCCGTGGCAGCCACTGGGCGTCAACCACGATCAAGGGTAATGGACCTCCTAATCGCTGCTACAGCCCACGCTCACTCGGCCCGGCTCTACACCCGCAACTCAGGGGACCTTGCCGGGATCGAGAACCTCATCGAGATCGTTCCCGTATGACGATCCCGCTGCGGTGACGCGAGGCTGGTCGTCACATATCTGGTGGCGGCATCCGGACCGGCTGTGCTGCAATAGGTAGGTGCGTCCAGAGCTGGTCGTCCCTGACAAGCTGGCTCCCGGTGACCGTGTGGCTGTGCTGTCGCCGTCGTTCGCTGCGCCTGGCCGATTCCCGGCCGTACACGAGCTGGCAATGCGCCGGCTGCGCGACGGCATTGGTCTGGAGCCGGTCGAGTTCCCGACCACCCGACAGCTCGGCGCTGATCCCCACGCACGGGCAGCGGACCTAATGGCCGCGTTCGCCGCCCCGGAGATCAAGGCGATCCTGGCCACCATCGGCGGGGATGACCAGCTCACCGTCCTGCCCTTCCTGGACAGGGAGCTGGTGCGCGCGAACCCGAAGGCGTTCGTCGGCTACAGCGACAACACCAACCTGCTCAACTGGCTTTGGAACCTCGGGATCGCAGGCTATCACGGCGGCTCCACCATGGTTCACCTGGCGCGGCCGGGAGGACTGCATCCAGTTTCGACCGAGTCTCTCCGGGCGGCACTCTTTGCCGTTGGGGATCTGGAGATCCGGCCCGTCGAAGAGTTCAGTGAGGACGAACTCGGCTGGGGAGACGCTGCGCCTGGCGACGTCTCAGCTCCGACCCAGCCAGGTGGGGACTGGACGTGGCATAACCCTGCTCGGGTAGCGACGGGCCCGAGCTGGGGCGGCAACCTGGAAATACTCCACTGGACTCTCGCCGTGGGACGCTGGATGCGGCCGGTGGAGGACTACTGCGGCTGCGTTCTGCTCCTTGAGACGTCCGAGGAGATGCCGAGCGCCCTCGAGGTGTTCCGGATGCTTCGCAATATGGGGGAGCGGGGCCTC
Source organism: Candidatus Dormiibacterota bacterium (assembly GCA_003132265.1). GTDB lineage: Bacteria > Chloroflexota > Dormibacteria > Aeolococcales > Bog-877 > Bog-877. Next base: position 3,555 of record PKXE01000194.1, read on the forward strand.
CTTCGCCAGTTCTCAGCAGTGATCGTTGGCCGGCCAAAAGCGACCAGCTTCGAAAACCCCACGAATGAGGTCGAGCGACAGCAGTTTCGGAAGGATCAGCACGATGCCATCCTCCGCGCCTTCGCTCACTACGCTCCGGACGCGATGATCGTGTTTGATGTCGACATTGGCCATACCGAACCCCAATGGATCATTCCCTACGGAGGGCGCATAACGGTTGACGGCCCAAACCGCCGCATTACCGCGCACTACCAGTAGTGGCGCCGCCAGGTAGCTGGGCGCCTCGGCTGAAGCGCGGGCAGCTGACCTTGTCGCTGCCTTTAGTAACCCAGAGATCAAGGCAGTTATGAAGATGATTGGGGTCGAATGGTGAGCGACTACGATCCATTTGCCGAGCACTACGACGTCTGGTCCGAGGGTGTCGGCGACGATGTTCCGTGGTACGTCTCGCTTGCCAGGGACGCGACGGAGCCAGTCTTGGAACTGGCCGTTGGCACCGGCCGGGTGGCTATTCCCATCGCCCGGGAGACGGGTATGCGAGTGATCGGCATCGACAGCTCACCAGCCATGCTGGCTATCGCCGGTCAGCGGGCAAGGGGAGTTCCAGTGGAGCTGCGCCAGGGTGACATGCGCGAGCTGACGTTTGAATCCCAGTTCGATCTCGTTATCTGCCCTGCCCGCTCGCTCCTCCACCTCGCTAACTGGCGCGACCGGCGGCGCGTCTTTGAAGGGGTGGCGGCAGCCTTAAAGCCCGGAGGTCGGTTTGCGTGGAACGCATTCGTGTTCAGTCCGTTGGTAGCTGCCCACCTACAGGGGATGCGGCAGGAGCGCCTCGGCGGCCTGTGGGAGGAGTCGCGCTATGTCCCGGCGGACAGCCGCATCGAGCTGACGCGTGGCGTAGGAGAGACACGGTACGTCTCTACTGGACCACTAAGTCGGAATGGGAGGGACTGATAGATGTGGCCGGACTTGAAGTCGAAGGTCTGTACGGCGGGTTCGACCACCAGCCATTTGCTGACGACTCTTTGGAATTCGTCTGGGTGGTACGCAAGCCATAGGTTAGACGATCACTCTAATAGCCTGGCTCATGCGTCGTGAAGGCGCCACTGTCGTCGTGGTTGGGCAGCGAGATTCCCAAGCTTCGCCCCAAGGTCGATCCGCGCAGCACTGGCGGTCCGGAGCTCCCTCTCAAAGTCCTCTCCCGACGGCTAAAGGGACGCACCCACCACTTCACCAACTGGCAGCGTCTCAACCGCTATCTCTTGCTTCAGCAGCTCAATTTGAACCGCCAAGCCGAAACGCTCACCTACCGGCGACTGATCACCGAATGGCTGACCACAAGAGATGGCCTAGCCGCTCAGCGCCGGCTGGTTGCCGACCGGTGCGGCAGGCCAAGCTTACGCTAGCGCTCGCTCATTACCCCACCGAAAAGCGACACCTGGGCGGGAGCTAGCGGCGGGGAGGCCGCTGGCTCAGTCCGTAGGATCCCCGAGGATGTCAGTTGTTCACGGATCTGGTGAACCACCGACATCCTGGCAGGAACCACCTCGGTTCCTGCCAGGATGTGATTCAGGACTTTCCGTGGTGCCACCTGCGGACGATCACACCTCCCGGTTGGCGTAGCCCAGCTCGGAGGCGAGCCCGGGTTGGATCGGGGTTGCCGGCTCGCCGACCACCTCCACTCGAGCTTCCNNACGAAGTAGGAGATGTCACCCAGCTGGGGATAGGCAGAGGGGATTGGGCCCACGTACCAGGTCTGGTTCATGAAGGGGATCGAGGCCGCCAGACCGAGCAGCCAGGCGATGGTCCCGACCCGAACCGTGGAGGTCTGGTCGTAGAGGGCGCGGAGCTCGTAGGAGCCGCGGTGCTTGAAGAACCAATCGACCAGGACCACCGCCACCCAGGGGCCGATCCAGTAGGCCAGCAACAGGAGGAAGTTGCTGTACTGGCTGGCCGCCTGGGTCGGGTTGCTGCCCCCGGTGGCCAGCAGGCCGCCGAGGACTCCGACCACTGTGGCCGCCTGCCAGCGACGAAAGCGGAAGCGCACCGCGCTGGCCACCACCACCCCGACCAGGACGGCGGCGAGCACGATCTCGGGGACCGCGACGAGCGGTTGCTTCTGCGAGGCGAGCGTCGCATTGGCTTCGAGCAGGACGCCCGCCGTGACCCCGCCGAAGATCAGCGCCGCGATCCCGGCCCGGACCAGCGGGGAGTGCTCGACCTTGACCACCAGCGCGGACATCGAGCCGCTGTAGATGTTGAGCGCGTTGGCACAGGCGGTGCCCGCCGCGATCGCCAGTAAGGCCAGCGACGAGAGCGGCCCGGGCATGAGGAAGGCGATCGCGTTGGCCGGGTTGGCGGCGGTCGCCGCCGGCATGGCGATCGATACGGTGAGGGCTCCCATCCACTCCAGCACCAGGCAGGGGATGAACATGCCCAGCGCCGTCCACCAGACGATGCTGGAGGGCTTAGTCGCCTTGGGGAGGTAGCGGGAGTAGTCCGAGGCAAATGGCATCCAGCCCATGGCGTAGGACAGGGCCAGCCCAACCGTGATGATGAAGCCACCGGTGGGACCGCCGAACGGCACCGGGGCCTTGGGGTTGAAGGCCAGGCCGTAATTGCCCGCCTTGAAGGTGAAGATCGCCAGGATCACGAAGACCACCACCAAGGCCACGCTCATCCACTTCTCAAAGGCGTGGATCATGTTGTGGCCATAGACCGCCAGGGCCACCTGGCCCACCACCATGATCGCGAGGGCGATGAAGTAGTTGAGATGGGCGAGCTCAGCCAGGGCGAAGGTGCCGTAGACGGTGTTCACGGCGAACCACCCGATCCCGGCCAGGTAGTTCAGCCCCGCGGGACCGAAGTTTCCGAGGAGGCCGAACGGAGCCCGGGACTGGATCATCTGGGGCACCCCCAGCCGGGGGCCGAAGGTGCTCAGCAGTCCCAGCAGGAGGGCCCCTAGCAGGTTGCCGACCGCCAGGGCGACGAAGGCGCCCATCACGCTCACCCCGAAGGTCCCCACCGCTAGGTTGCCAATCACCCATGTGGCCAGCACCAGGTTGGCGGCCATCCAGAGGGTGAACATCTGGAAGGGCTTGCCATGGCGCTGGGCGTCAGTGATGTGCTCCAGGCCGTGGGGCTCGATTTCAAGGACCTCGTCCTTGTACAGATGTCCCGTGCTGGCAACGCTCTCGGTCATGGCACCTCCCCCCGCATCTGATCCCAGCGAATTCCCACCCGCCGGCCCGGTCTACTGACCAGCTCCGGTTAGGGAGATTTTCCGCTACATGTAGTGGCCCGTCAAGGGGCCAGGCACAATATCTTCTCCCGGCTCCGGGGCACTTTGAGGCGGGAGGCAGTACCGGCAACCCCCGTCAGTGCTCGACCAGCGGCATCGACTACCCGGCGGCGAGCAGCCGCCCTATCGAGGGAGGGAGCGAATCATGGCGACCAGGTGGAGCTAGCCCTTGGGTTCCAGCGCCGGCTGGGTGCGGGGATCTTCGGTGGGGAGGTGTTCCGGCTCCAAAATGACCGGGACCGGCCAGTTCTTCGTCGAGTTGTCCGGCGAGCTCGTGCTTAACGAGTTGGGCCCGGGCGACCAGATCCTGGTTTACCACCCTCCCAACGACTACCTCGGGAGACTGAGCTCGACGAATACAACCAAATCGCCCAGGACGACATCGCTGATTCCATCAGCTCAAGTTGGGGTGAATGCGAGGCCGACGCGGGACAGGGTTATGCTCAGGCCGAGAACATCACCGCTGAGCAGATGGCAGCTCAGGGGCAGAGCATGTTCTCGTCAGCCGGCGACACCGGCGCCTATGACTGCATCCGCGAAGGTTCCGGGAGCGCCGACCGGGACTGTCTC
>PKXE01000194.1:7463-13245 GCA_003132265.1 Candidatus Dormiibacterota bacterium
AGCATCTTCTGGGGCCGACCGGGCCACCAGCGGGGTCCGGGCGTCAATAACAGCCAGACGACGATTGGCCCTGCCAATTGTTCCCCGGCAGCGGCCGGTCCGGCCGGCCGTGAAGTGCCTGACGTCTCAGCTAACGCGGATGAGTACACGCCGTACAGCCAGTACTGAACAGGTACTGACCCCAGCGGAACCTGCGCCTTCTACGAGAGCTACTCCGGCAGCGATTGGGTCGGGATTGGCGGCACCAGCCTGTCTTCGCCGCTGTGGTCGGCGATTTTGGAGTACCGCGATGCGTATCACGCCTACCGCTCTGGAAACACCAATTACCTGCTCTACTCGCTCTTCAATGACCACTACCGGAACTACTCGCGCAACGCCGACGACTTCCACGACAGCACTCAGTTCCGCCAGACGACCAACCAAAACGGTTATTACTTCGAGACCCCCAGCTACGACCAGGCGACCGGGATCGGGACCCCCAACATGAGCACTCTGATCACCGGCTACCGCGGCTACTACTAAGGCTCCGGTCGGCACAGCCGGAGCCTTAGCTGGTGTCCCTGGCCCAGCGGACCAAGCGAGCGCTGAGGGACGAGGCAGGACTATAGTCCACTCGCTGCACCGGATCACTGTCATCCGTATCGAGGAGGGACCAGCCATGGCCGCACCGTTCTTCGGCTACCACATGCCCGACTACAGTTTTCCGGGAACCGCGGATGACTCACTCTTCGACCATGTGGCTGACATGACGGTGGCGGCTGAGGCAGCCGGCTTCGACATGCTCACCGTGATGGACCACTTCTATCAGATCCGCGGGGTGGGCTCAGAAACCGAGCCAATGCTGGAGTCGTACACGACCCTCGCGGCGCTCTCCCAGAGGACCAAGACCATCCGTCTCAGTGCCCTAGTGACCGGAGTCACGTACCGCAACCCCGCCCTGCTGGTGAAGATGGTCACCACCTTGGACGTGGTGTCCAGGGGGCGTGCGATCCTAGGGCTCGGCGCCGCTTGGAACGAGGACGAACATGCCGGGTACGGCTTCGAGTTCCCGCCTATCGGCAGGCGCATGGACCGGCTCGAGGAGGCGGCCCGGATCGCCAAGCTCATGTTCACCGAGGAACGCCCGACCTTTGCGGGCCGGTACTTCAAGATCGATCGGGCGCTCAATGTACCCCGCCCGATCCAGGCCGGCGGCCCCCAGCTCCTGATCGGAGGCGGAGGGGAGGAGCGCACGCTGCGGATCGTCGCCAAGTACGCGGACATCTCGAATTGGTTCCCCGGCCTGGAGGACACCAAGCGCAAGATCGATATCCTGGAGCGCTACTGCGAGGAGGCGGGACGCGACCCTTCGGCCATCCTCAAGACGGTCATGTCGCCGTGCCTGTTGGCGCTTAACGGGGCCCAGGCCCGCCAGATCAAGGAGAGGATTCCGGCGGAGCGGCTGGCGACCATGGGAGACCCCGTCCTCCCGGCGCAGGCGGCGGAGCGACTGCAGCCCTACCTGGACGCGGGGATCGGGGGCTTCACCTTCGGTAATCCCAACCTAAACACGCCAGAATTGCTCGCCGCTGCCGGCGAACTGAAGCGCCTGCTCGCCTGAGGTCCCGGGGGACACGCTGCCGGGCTGGACCCGGGCGGGGCCGCGACTAGGGTGACTCGCGAGTGAAGGCTACGGCTAGTGCGTACTTCCGATCTCGCTCCCCGATTCCGACGCCCGCGTCAGCGAGCGCCTCAGGGTCCGGACAACGAACCAGGTGCCTCCACCCGTAGAGACCGTGAGCGCAACGAGCACGATCACCGACCGCAACAGGGAGACTCGTTGTTCGTAGAGAAACACCCCGACCACCACGTCGGTAATGAGCGGCCCCAGCAAGGAAAGTAGCGTGACCCGTCGGATCTTGTCCTCAGTCATCTGCACGCCGTTCGAGGGACGCAGCTTGGGCCGTCGGCACTGACCAACGCTCTCGGCAGATTGTGACGCGCTTATCAGAAACCGCCCAGCCCATGGGCGCTTACTGGAGCTGCGGGCAACCCACCCGACCGACCACCGACCGGGGGTGTGCCGCTAACGAGGAACTGGGCATGAGACGAATCGCAACACGACTACTCTTGGTGGGCGTCACCGTGGCGGGCTTGATCGGGCTTGGCTTTGGGGTCGCCACCCTGACCGCTGCCGCGGCCGGTGCGTCGAGCGGCGTCGCGGCCGCCCACGGGCTGGCCGCTACAACCCCGATCACGCCGCAAGCCAACGCCGGGTCCGCTCACGGCACGAATCCCAAGAACTGTCCCAACCTGGCCAGCTCCGGCAGCTCCGGCTCGGCCAGCAACCCTACCTAGCCGCTGACCCTCAGGGCGCCCGATCCGCCGATTAGGCTGGTCCGCGGCGCCCGTTTTAGGAGGCGCTAGCTGGACGCTCGCGGATCCGCTTTGGAGCTGGCGTCCGCCGCGTCGCCCTCCTCCAGGGAGGCCTCCAGCTGAAGGGTGCGGCGGAATGCGGCCCAGACGGCGTCTCCGATCACCGTCCGGAAGCGCCCACGCTCCAGCGCGGCCAGAGCTTCCGCTGAGGTGCCGCCCGGGGAGGTGACCATGTCCCTCAGCTGGGCCGGATGCTCGCCACTTTGGATCGCGAATTCAATCGATCCCTGCAGGGTCTCCAGGACCAGCCGGCGGGCCAGATGCCGAGGGAACCCGAGGTGCACCGCGGCCTCGACCAGTGATTCTGCGAACAGGAAGGCGTAGGTGGGCCCGGTGCCGCTGACGGCGGTGGCCATCGCCACCTGGCGCTCATCCTCCACCTCCAGTTCTGAACCGAGGGCCGAGAGCAGAGCCCGCACCTGGGACTTGGCCAGGGCGGAGACTTGGGGGGTGGCGAACCACACGGTGACCCCAGCCCCGATCTGGGCCGGGGTGTTCGGCATGGCCCTGACGATGGCTCGATGTGAGAGCCGCGAGGAAAGAGCAGCGGTGCTGGCTCCAGCCACGATGCTGATCACCAGGGTCTCGGCCCGCAAGGCGCTGGCCAGCTGGGGCAGCACCCGGGGCAGGACCTGGGGCTTGACCGCCAGGAGCAGGATGTCTGCGCGCCGCGCCACGTCGGCGTTGTCGGCGACTACGGTCACCCCGAAGCGGCCCTCCAGCTCGCGCGCTCGCTCGGCTCTCGGATGGCTGCAGACCACCCGCTCGCGGCTCACCAGCCCGCGGCGCAGCAACCCAGCGATCATGGCCTCGGCCATAACCCCCGTGCCAACCACGCCCAGTGAGCTGGTGCTGAGGTCCGCTGCCGGCTCCGGCCCGTCCACTTCCTGCTGCTGCATCGGTACGCGCTAGGTTGCCACATCCGCGGTCGCCCCGGTACCGGCAGGAACTGGAAGCTGGGGAACTGAAACAATCGAGCGGTCCCTCGCCGCCCGGCGAGGGCTAGGACCAAATGCCGTCTAACCACGGCTTGCCGGGAGGGACCAGAACCATGCGGGATGACATCAGAGCGGAGACGGTGAGCATCGCCGGCCACGGCGGGGACCAGATCGAGGCCTATCTGGCCCAGCCCTTGGATGAGGGGAACTACGGAGGGGTGGTGGTGATCCATCACCTGCCTGGCTACGACAGCTGGAGCAAGGAGGTGACCAGAACCTTCGCCACCCACGGCTATCTGGCCATCTGCCCCAACCTGTACTCGAGGGACGCCCCAGGGGCCAGCCCCGACGATGCCGCAGCCGCGGTCAGGGCCCGCGGCGGGGTGCCGGACGAGCGCCTGGTCGGCGACGTTGGGGGAGCCGCCAACCACCTCCGTTCCCTGCCTTCCAGCAACGGGAAGGCTGGGGTGATCGGATATTGCTCGGGAGGGCGCCAGTCGTTCCTCTCCGCCTGCAGCCTTCCGCTCGACGCCGCCGTGGTCTGCTACGGGGCCTTCATCGTGGGCGAGCCGCCCGCGGGCTCGCCCCTCAAGGTGACCTCGCTCCTTCATCTCGTGCCCCAACTCGCGTGCCCCCTCCTGGGGCTGTTCGGCGCCGAGGACCAGCACCCGTCTCCGGAGCAGACCGCCGAGCTGGAAAAGGCCCTTCTAGCGCAGGGTGCCGACTTTGAGTTCCACACCTATCCCGGAGCGGGCCACGCCTTCTTCGCCACCGATCGGCCGAGCTTTAGGCCCGAGGCTGCCAAAGAGGGATGGGAAGAGGTCTGGGAGTTCTTCGGTCGCCACCTGAGTGGCGGAGGGGACTGACGTGTGCACCTACCAAACCGAGACCCTGAGTCTCCGGGGCAGTGGCAAGGGACCGCAGGGCTGGTTCTCGGTCACCGACGCCAGCGTCTACTTCGACCATCCGGTCCACGCTTACGCCGAACACACCCTCAACCTGGACTTCCTCAATCCCTCGCTCGGCCCGGGAGCCAGGGTGGCGCTGGAGCTGAACGCCGANNAGAGGAGCGGAGCTGACGCGGAGGCTGGCCCTCGACCACGGTCGCTGCCACACCATGCGCTGTCGAGGCTGACCCCGGCCCCGGCGGAGCGACCGGAATTGTGGTGCGGGCCAATTGGCGCGCGCCCATCCCAATTTTTCTAATTGAAAGGGGTCCTCGTGTCTACCACTGACCAATTGCTAGAGAACAACGCCCGCTACGCCGCTTCCTTCAACCAGGGCGGGCTGCCGATGGCCCCCGGCCGGAAGGTCGCAGTCCTGGCCTGCATGGATGCGCGCCTCGTCGTCAGCAAAATCCTGGGCCTGGAGGAGGGCGATGCCCATGTCATTCGCAACGCCGGGGGCGTGGCGACCGAGGATGCCATCCGCTCCCTTTTGATCTCGCAGCGACTGCTGGGGACCGAAGAGATCATCCTGATCCACCACACCGACTGCGGCATGCTCACTTTCCGGGACGATGAGGTCAAACGCCAGATCCAAGAGGAGAGCGGGGTCCGCCCAAACTTCGCCCTCGAGGCGTTCCCTAACTCGGCGGAGGATGTCCGCGAGTCGATCAACCGGCTCAAGGCCAGCCCCTTCATCCCGAAGAAGGGCAACATCCGGGGCTTCGTCTACGACGTCAAGACCGGCAAGCTGAATGAGGTCTTCCCGGCGACCACCAGCTGACCGCAGAGACGGCGCCGGCCGGAACCGGCGCCGTCTCTCACCGCCCCGCCAGCTAGTCACTGGGCCCAGTTCCAGAGCAGCCTCCGCCGGGCGATCTCAGGGCCGCTCCGCGAGAGCGGCGGAGGACTCCGGGGGGCGGCTGGGCAGCTGACCGACCCTCCGCGACGGTTGCTACCCTTGACCGGGCTGGGTCGCCTGCCGCTTGGCGATCGAGCGTCCCTGCATCGGAATGAGAACGTGGGGTAAGTCGGTGAGCCGCGACCGCTCACCGCACTAATTGGGAGTCGTCGCTTGGCGCAGCGCACCACGGAGCTGAACGCCCGCCGCTCCGAGTCACCCGGATCGACCGTCGACTGGGAGACCCTCGCCGCTTACGGGATCGCCCATCCCCGCTTCGCTATCTGCAGCACCCTCACAGCGGCCCTCGAATTCTGGAGATCTGGCCGCGCGCGCACCGTGTGCTTGAAGGGGATCACCAGCGGTCATAAGGCGGGACTCGGCTTGGTGGCCCTGAACCTGGAATCGGAAGGTGAACTGACGGACGCATGGGCCAGGCTCGCCGCTCTTTCGGAGGAGCTGGGCCTCGGCCCGGCGCTCTTGGTGCAGGAGCAGGTCCGGCCCGGGATGGAGCTGATCCTGGGAGGGCGGCGCGACCCCGTCTTTGGCCCGGCCGTCCTGCTGGGGTTGGGGGGAACCCTCAC